>DASZUW010000151.1:0-3751 GCA_035547475.1 Solirubrobacterales bacterium | reverse complement strand
TTCGAGTCGTTGCGCGGCGCCACGATCGCCGCGCCTCAAAGCCTCAAAGGTCCGGGCGAGCCAGGCCAGCTCGGAGAGCGTGAGCCTGCCTCGGTCGTCGACGATCTTTATCCAGCGCACGGCCATCGGGTCGAAAATCGGCTTCTTCTTCTCGGCGGCGAGGATCGTCAAAGCAAGCGAGTCGTCCAGATCGAAGATCAATTCGTAGTTCCGCGCGATCCTCAGCGCAGCGTCGAACTCTCCCCTCGCCATCGAGAGGCGGTACTGCTTCCACTCGCGTCCGGGGCCGCTTCCCATAAGCGAACGGATGTTCGCATAGCTGTCCACCGGCTCCCCAGGAGCGCCGGCCGCCACCGCGTGAGGGCAGCGCCGATGTGTCGCGGCCGTCCAGGGCGCCGGGCGTCCGACCCCGGCGGGGGTCGAGGCCGCGTCTGGGAACGACGGTCTGATCTGGCCCCATTGCGACGGCTTCAACTGGCCCCACCTCCGTCCGATAGCGACCCGACGTTTCGCGCGTCAAGCAGCGCGAGCCGGAGGTCGCAGAGGGAGTGGGATCAAGAGTGGAGCAGTTTGAGCAGATCAGGCGCGATCGTGATCGCGAGGGGCTGTCGATCAGGGAGCTGGCGCGCCGCCACGGCGTCCATCGGCGGGCGGTCCGCCAGGCGCTGGCCTCGCCGGTGCCGCCGCCAAAGCGCAAGCCCTGCACCCGTCCGGCGCCGAAGCTCGGCCCCTACCGGGTGATCATCGACGGCTGGCTCGAAGGTGACCGCGAGGCGCCGCGCAAGCAGCGCCATACCGCGAGGCGGATCTGGCGGCGCCTGCTTGACGAGCACGGCGCCGAGGTCTCCGAGACGACGGTGCGCGACTACGTGCGCAGGCGCAAGCGCGAGCTCGGCCTCACCGTCGGCGAGGTCTTCGTCCCCCAGGCGCACGAGCCCGGCGCCGAGGCCGAGGTCGACTGGGGCGAGGCGACGGTGACCCTCGCCGGGGCCCCGACCAAGGCCCACGTGTTCGTGATGCGGGCCTGTCATTCGGGGGCCGCGTTCTGCTGGGCCTCGCCGGTGGAGACCCAGCAGGCCTTCCTCGAGGCCCACGCGCTCGCCTTCGAGTTCTTCGGCGGCGTCTTTCAGACCGTCCGCTACGACAACCTGCGCTCCGCGGTCAAGCAGATCCTCAAGGGTCGCCGGCGGGTCGAATCGGACCGCTTCGTCGCCCTGCGCTCCCACTACCTCTTTGACTCGCAGTTCACCCGGGCGGGCAAGGAGGGGGCCCACGAGAAGGGTGGCGTCGAGGGCGAGGTCGGGCGCTTCCGCCGCAACCACCTCGTGCCGGTGCCCGAGGTCGACGGTTTCGCCGAGCTGAACGCCCGCCTCCTCGCCGCCTGCGAGGGCGACCTTCACCGGCGCATCGCCGGGCGGGCCGGGACGGTCGGCGAGGCGCTCGCGGGCGAGCGGGGGCTGCTGCGGCCGCTGCCCGCCGAGCGCTTCGACGCCGCCGAGACGGCGAGCCCGCGCGTCGACTCCAAGGCGCTGGTGACGGTGCGCCAGAATCGCTACTCGGTGCCGGTCGCCCTGGCCGGGCTGCGGGTCGCGGCGCGGATCTCGGCCACCGAGGTCGAGCTGCTCCACGACGGGCGTCTCGTCGCCCGCCACCCGCGGTTGCACGGCCGCTTCGGCACCGCCGCCAGGCTCGACCACTACCTGGAGCTGCTGGCGGTGAAGCCCGGAGCGCTGCGCGGCTCGCTCGCCCTCGCCCAGGAACGCGAGCGCGGCCGTTGGCCGGAATGCCTCGACCAGCTCTGGGCGGCATTGGCGGAGCGCTACGGCGCCTCGGAGGCGGCGCGGCAGATGGTCGACGTCCTCCTGCTCTGCCGCGAGCACGACCCTGGCAGGGTCTGCCTGGCGGTCCGCGAGGCGCTCGCCGCCGGCGCGCTCGACGGACGGGCGGTGGCGCTGCTCGCCCGCCGCGCCGAGCGCCCCGCGGTTCCGGCGCTTCGGCTGGAGGGGCGCCTGGCCCGCATCGGCGGCCCGCCGCCCACCGACCTGGCCGGCTACGACCGGCTGCTGGGGGCGGCACGATGAGTGCGAAGAGCGCCGCGCTCGAGGCGCTGATCGAGGCCCACGCCGTCGAGCTGAAACTGCCGACGGTCAAGCGTCGCTTCCGGGCGATGGCCGAGGAGGCTGCGCGCGAGCAGCAGAGCGCCGTCGCCTACCTCGGCGCGCTGCTGGAGGCCGAGGTCGCCGAGCGCGCCGAGCGCCGCGAGCGACGACGGTTGATCGAAGCCCGTTTCCCGGTGATGAAGAGCCTCGAGGAATTCAGCTTCGCCGAGAACCCGAGGATCCCCCAGGCGACGATCGCCGCCCTGGCGGAGGGCTCCTGGATATCGGACCGCGAGTCGGTGATCTTCATCGGTGAAAGCGGCACCGGGAAGACGCACCTGGCGACGGCGCTCGCGGTCTGCGCCTGCCGGCAGGGGCGGCGGGTGCGCTTCACCACTCTGGCCGGACTCGCCAACGAGCTGCAGGAAGCAGAGAGCCGGCGCGAGCTGGGCCGGGTGGTCGGCCGCTACGCGCGCACCGAGCTCGTGGTCCTCGACGAGCTCGGCTACTTGGCGCTGCCCGACGGCGCCGCGGAGCTGATCTTCCAGGTCCTCTCCGAGCGCCACGAGCGCGGCTCGCTGATCGTCACCACCAACCTGCCCTTCGGCGAGTGGACCAAGGTCTTCCCCGACGCGCGGCTGGCCAAGGCGGTCGTCGACCGCCTCACCCACAAGGCCCACATCATCGAGACCGGCGAGGAGTCCTGGCGCTTTCGCCACGGGCTCGCCCGCCGCGAGAAGGACGGGGAGAAGTGACGCCCAGCGCCACCCCCTCGCTGCGCTCCGCCCTCCGGGCTCCGCTCCGCGAGGGGGTGCTTCGGCAGCCGATAGGGGATGATCACCGTTGCACATCAACCGACGCGAGGTGGGGCCACTTCAGGCCGTCGCGCCGGGGCCAGTGCAAGCCGTCGCTCTCAAATGTCGACCAAGTCGGGAGGCTGGCCTTGGCTCGTCCGAGCTGCGTTCATGAACCGCCAGCTTAGGGACCGCGACCGTCACATCCGGAAGGTGCCGTGCGGCGCATTTGAGCTTGGTCGCGGGGGCTCTTTGGGCCGGTTTCTATGCGCTGATCTCTCTGGAACTGCCCGGAGAATGCGTTGTCTCCCGGGTGCTTGCTTCGAGGATGGTGTCGATGTGGGGAAGGCGCAGGCCTCGCCCAGCTCGCTGACGTCCTGCTAACGGCGCCGTCTCTTCTTCAGACGGCTCGGCCTCCTCGAGTAGTGCGACCAGAGCCGATCGCTGCACCCCCAGCCCGTGGCAGAGCCGGGTCAGGGCCGTCCAGGTCAGGTTGCGCCGGCCGTTCTCGATCCTGCTCACGTAGGTGACCGTGATACCGGCCTGCTTCGCGAGCCGCTCCGGGGTCAGGCCCTTCTCCTGACGAAGCGCCTTCACCACCTCGCCTAGGGCGGCAAGCGAGTATCCGGTTTGAACGATCGAGGCGACACGCTCACTTACCGGGTGGATCAAGCGCCAGAGACTCTCCCTCGTCGTCGCCGTTCCCCCAGCTCGCCAGCCGCTCCAGGGCCTCGCGCTCTTCCTCCAACTCCTTCTGGAACCGCGCCTGGAAGCCGGGGTCGGCGCGGCAGGCGGTGACGTACTGGTAGAGGGCCGCCCGGACCGCTTCGGAGACGGGCACGCCTTCTGCTCGGGCGA
>DASZUW010000150.1:0-3637 GCA_035547475.1 Solirubrobacterales bacterium | reverse complement strand
TTCGGCCGCCCCACGACCGTCCAGCGATAGCGGAGCCGACCGCCCGGCCGGGTCGGCTTGCTCCAGCTGCCGTCGAGCCTCACCCCGCGCCCCGGAACCGTCTTGCGATCCGGGCCCGCGCCGGTCAACGGCCGGCGCCGTGAGACGTGGACGACGCGCTTGACGCGCGCGAGCCGGTGGTCGCGATAACGGATCGTCGCGACCACGCGATCGCGGCCGTAGTGCACGCCGTCGTAGGCCCCGAGCCGGGCGGTGATGCCGCGGCGGTCGGCGAACCGCGTCACCGCCCCGCGCGCCCGCTTGCCGTTCACCCACACCCGCGCCCGAAGGACCTTGCCGCCGGTCCGCATCCGCAGCTCGATCGGGGCGCGCTCCGGGCCGAGGAGGCGCTTGACCCGCACCCGGGGGCCGGTCGCGGAGGACCGACCCGACGCGTGGCGCGACGCGGCGGGGCGCGCGCCGGAGGCGACCGGGACCGCCGCAAGGAGCGCGACGCCGACCGTGAGGGCGAGCGCGGCACCGGCCGCGACCCGCCGCCACCTCGATGACCGTCCAGTGCTTCCCACCGCTGCTCCCTTCGCCTAGGCCCGTATGACGGCGGAGAGCCTAGGTCGGCCGCGGTGCTCCGTCCACCCCGAGATCCCCTGGGATTTCCCCTGATTCAGCGGCCGATCTCGCGGCGGTGGCTCCCCTCGGGGGCGAGGGTTGCGGAGCTGAGATGGGGAGACCGTCGTCGGAGCGCGCGAGCGCACCGCCGAGCTGCCCGCGGGCGCTGATCCCCAGCTTGCGGAAGGCCGCCGCGAGGTGGGTCTCGATCGTCTTCTCGCTGACCACCAAGGTCTCGGCCGCCTCGCGATTGGTCATGCCCTCGGCGGCGAGGCGAGCGACGCGGCGCTCGGCCGGAGTGAGCGAGCGGGCGCCCCGGCGCCTGCCGCGCCGCGGTCGACCGCCGGCCTGCACGAGCTTCTCGGTCCCGCGCCGGGCCACGGCCACCGCGCCGAGCTCCTCGGCGAGCGTCGCGCCGCGGCCGATCAGCTCGCGGGCCGCGCCGCGGTCCTCCTCGGCGATCGCGACCCCGAGGTCGATCAGCGCGCGCGCCAGCTCGAGCCTCGCCCAGGAGTCCTCGAGCAGGGCGACGGCCCGCTCCAGCTCGCGGCGCCCGGCGGCCCCCCCGAGCAGCCGCCCGCGCAGCCGCAGCGCCGGGGCGATCGCCTCCGGCAGCTCCAGGCGGTCGGCGAGTGCGACGTACTCGTCGATCAAGGCGTCGGCCCGCCCGCCCTCGCCGAGCTCGATCAGGGCCTCCGCGGCGGTCAGGCGCCAGGGGACGGCGTGGGGGTCGAGGATCTCCAGGCGCGCCATCATCTCGCCGGCCAGCCGCAGGTCGTCGAGCCCCTGGCGAACCGCGCCGGAGACCATCCTCACCCGGCCGCGGGCGTAGAGCAGCCCGACGGCGGGCGTCGCGTCGGGCAACGTGGCGGTGAGCCCGGCGCGGCGCAGCTCCTCCACCGCCGTCGCCACCTCCCCCTGCTCGACCAGCGCCTCCAAGAGGCCCCGCAGGGCGAAGCTGCGGGTGATCGTCGCCTCGGGCAGCTCGAGGGCGGTACGCAGGTCGGCCTCGGCCGCGACCACGTCGCCCTCCAGCCTGCGCGCTTCGCCGTGCACTCCCAGGGCCACCCCGAGCAGCGTCGCCTCGCCGATCGCGCGCGCCCGCGCCATCATGTCCTGGAGGTGAAAGCGCCCCGCGGCCGGCCGCCCGGCGTAGACGAGGACCGCGGCCGCGTTCAGGAACGACGGCAACTCCGCCGACAGCAGCACCCCGCCCGCCAACGCCCGCTCGGCGAGGTCCAGCGCCTCCGGCGCGGGCCGCCCCGCGCGCAGCGCCTCCTGGGCGAGCTCGGCCAGTCGCATCCGGTAGGCGAGCTCGCTGGCCCCGCGACGGTCGCCGTGGCGCTTCAGGCGCTCGAGCCGGACCGGGCGCAGCCGGTGGTCGAAGCTGACGTAGAGCAGCGCGTGTGCCGAGAGCTCCTCGGCCAGGGCGGGATCCTCGGCCTGGCATCGCTCGGCGGCGGCGTCGAGGACGTCGACCGCGTCCTCGACGCGCGAGACGTAGTGGAGGGCTCGCGCCAGCGCCGCCGCGATCGGCGCCGCGGCCGGGCCCGCAGGGGCTTCGGCGAGCGCCTGCTCGAGCACCGGGATCGCCTCCTCGTCGGCGAACGCCAGGAGCGCCGCGCCGAGCGCGGCGCGGAGCTCGGCGCGACGGGCGGACTCCGGCGGCTCGGCGAGCGCCCGCGTGAGCAGCTCGGCGGCGACGTCGGGGGCGCCGCGGGAGGTGGCGATCTCCGCCGCGCGGGCCAGCGTCTCGACCACCGTGGGGTCGGCGCGGGGCGGCAGGTCCATCAGGCGCGCGGCCGCCTCCTCGACCTCGCCGCGGGCGACGAGGTGCGCGGCCGCGGCCCGACCGAGGCGCTCGCGGCGCTCGGCGCCCATCTCGGCCCGCACCGCGGCGGCGACGAGGGGGTGGCTCAGCTCGGCGGAGTGCGCGGAGCGCAGGAGGTCGACCTCGGTCAGCCGCCGGGCGAGGTCGGCGGCGCGCGTCGGATCGAGGCCGACGATCGCCGCCAGGTCGCCCGCCTCGCCGACGTTGCCGACGGCTGCCGCCGCGTAGAGGAGGTCCCGCTCCTCCTCGTCGAGCTCCGAGAGCCGGCGGGCGACGTCCCGCGAGACCGCGCGGGAGCCGATCTCCCGGATCCGCGCGGGCGCCGCCGTCCCCGTCGGCACGCCGTTCTGGCGCAGCGCGTCGCCGAGCGTTCGCAGAAGGTAGGGGTTGCCGCCGGTGTCGGCGTGGCACACCGCCGCGAGCTCGTCGTCGAGCGGGGCGTCGAGGCGCTCCCGCAGCAGCCGCGCGGCGGCCGCCTCGCTCAGCCTCGCCGGGCGCACGACCTCCGCCCGACGATCGTCGAGCAGCTCGCGCAGCGCCGGGCTCGCGTCCTCCAAGGGCCCGCTGCGCACCGCCAGCGCCAGGCAGACGGGGGCGCTCGTGAGCTGGCGGGCCAGCATCGCCAACCAACGCAGAGAGGCGGAATCGGCCCACTGCGCATCGTCGATCGCGAGCAGCAGCAGGTCTTCCTCGGCCAGGTCGAGGACGATCCGCACCGCCCGCCGTATCAGCGCCGCCGCCTCCACGCCTTCCGCGGGCCAGCGCCCGCCGAGCAAGCTCCGGGCGCAGGCGAACGCGACTTGGGAGGCGACGTCGGAGACCTCCGCGCTCAGCACCCGGAAGCCCTGCGCCTCGGCCCGCCCGCAGGTCGCCCGCAAAAGCGCCGACTTGCCGATCCCGGCGGGCCCCTCGATCAGCAGCCGCGCGCCCCGCCGGGTCCGGCTCACCCGGTCGAGCAGCGCCTGGATCGTCGCCAACTCGAGGTCGCGCTCGAGCAGCTCGTCGTCGCCGACGAGCGCCGCGCCCCGCGTGCCGTCCGGCGCTGCGTGCATCACCGCCTTCTATCGGAAAATCGCCGCACCGCCTTTAGGGGCCTTGGGCACTCGGGTCCGTCGGGCGTCAGGCCGTCCGCCCTGGTGAGCCGGCGATCGGGGCGGGCTCCCGGTGCGGGCGCTCCGCCGGGCGCCCACCGCCGACCAC
>DASZUW010000149.1:0-7405 GCA_035547475.1 Solirubrobacterales bacterium | reverse complement strand
GACGCTGGCCGAGATCGCTGGTGGCACCCCGGCCGAGAACGCCGCCGCCACCCGCGCCGTGCTCGCCGGCGAGAGCGGCCCCCGCCGCGACATCGTCCTCCTCAACGCGGCCGCCGCGATCTACGTCGGCGGGCTCGCCGCGGACCTCGAGGAGGGCGTCGCCAAGGCGGCCGCCTCGATCGACTCCGGCGCGGCGGAAAGCGTGCTCCAGAGCCTGATCGCGGCAACGGTCTCCCCGGCCGGCTAATCTCCCCTCATTCAGTGGGAATCATCGAGCAGCTGATCGAAGGCGCCCGGGAGGGGGTGCGGGAGCGCAAGCGCGAGCTGTCGCAGGCCGATCTGGAAGCGCAGCTTTCCGGCCGCGGCCAGGACCGCCCGTTCCAGGAGGCGCTCACGCGCCCCGGTCTTTCCCTGATCGCCGAGTTCAAGCGTCGCTCGCCGAGCAAAGGCGACATCGCCCCCGGCGCCGACGTCGCCGCCCAGGTCGCCGCCTACGAGCGCGGCGGCGCTGCGGCCCTCTCGGTGCTGACCGACCGCCGCCACTTCGGCGGCTCGCTCGAGGACCTGCGGGTCGCCCGCGACGCCGCCGGCCTGCCGATCATCCGCAAGGACTTCATCGTCGACCCCTACCAGCTCTACGAGGCGGCGGTCTACGGTGCCGACGCGGTGCTCCTCATCGTCCGCGCCCTCGACGACCCCGAGCTGCGCTCCCTCTACGCGGAGGCGCGGGCGCTCGACCTCGACTGCCTGGTCGAGGTCCACGACGCCGACGAGCTGGAGCGCGCGCTCGAGGTCGACGCCGAGGTGATCGGCATCAACAACCGCGACCTCGACGAGCAGCGGGTCGACATCCAGACCACCTTCGAGCTGATGCCCGACGTCCCCGCCGGCAAGACCGTCGTCGCCGAGAGCGGCATCTCCGGCCGCGAGGAGCTGATGGAGCTCGAGCGCGTCGGCGTCGACGCCGTCCTGATCGGCGGCGCCCTGATGGCCGCCCGCGACCCGGAGCTGAAGACCCGCGAGCTCACCGGCGCCGACGAGACGCGCGAACACCTCTACTGACCGTCCTACCGGTCAGGAGTCTCCGTGTGGAGTTCGGGCGCCCAGCGGCACCGAACTCGACGCGCGTCGGCGGGGCGCACGCGATCCGGAACCTGTGGACGGCCCGAGCCCGCGCCGTCGCGACGCCCCGTCTTTAGAAAACTTTTCGCCTTGCTTTAGCGTCGAATCAAAGGCGCAAGGCATTCTGACCGTTATGGACGACCGACTGGGCGGCATGGATCCGCAACCACAGCAACCGCAGGACCAAGAGCAGCCGCGGAAGAAGGGCTTCTTCCGCTCCTCCTTCGGCTCGGCGCTGCTCGGTGGCCTGGTGGTCGCCGTCCTCCTTCTGACCGGCGCGGTCAAGTCGAAGGGCGGCGGCACGACCACCGTCGAACGGACGATGAGCGCGCCGATCGTCTCGCAGTCCTCCGGCGAAGGCGAAGGCGACGGCAACACCGTCGACCAGATCTACAAGCGCGACGGCGACGGCGTGGCGTTCATCGAATCGACGATCCCGCCGGAAGAATCGGAAAGCATCAACCCCTTCATCGAACCGGAATCGCAGGGCGGCGGCACCGCGACCGGGTCGGGCATCGTCATCGACGACAAGGGCCACATCCTCACCAACAACCACGTGATCGAAGGCGCGGACAAGATCGAGGTCAAACTCGGCGCCTCCGACCACGAGTACACCGCCGAAGTCGTCGGCACCGACCCGGCGTCCGACCTGGCCCTGCTGAAGGTCGAAGCGCCGACCAAGGAACTCGACCCGCTGACGCTGGGCGACTCCTCGAAGATGGAAGTCGGCGACCCGGTGGTCGCGATCGGCAACCCGTTCGGCCTCGACCGGACCGTCACCAGCGGCATCGTCTCCGCCCTGCAGCGCCAGATCGAAGCGCCGAACGGCTTCGCGATCGACAACGTGATCCAGACCGACGCGGCGATCAACCCCGGCAACTCGGGCGGCCCGCTGCTCAACGCGGCCGGCGAAGTGATCGGCATCAACTCGCAGATCGAGACCGGCGGCGGCAACGACGGCAACGTCGGCATCGGCTTCGCGATCCCGATCGACACCGCCAAGGAAGTGATCCACGAACTCGAAACCAAGGGCAGCGTCGAACACGCCTACCTGGGGATCACCGGCGGCACGATCACCCCTGAGCTGGCGAAGGCCTTCAACCTCCCGGTGAAGGAAGGCGTCCTGATCCAGTCGGTCGAAAAGGGCGGCCCCGCCGACAAGGCCGGGATCGAAGGCGGCTCCACCCCGGTGACCATCGAGGGGTCCGAAGTGACCGTCGGCGGCGACATCGTCATCGAAGCTGACGGCAAGAAGATCACCAACATGGAACAGATCATCGAACTCGTCAACCAGAAGAAACCGGGCGACGAAGTCACGCTGAAGTACCTGCGCGAAGGCAAGGAAAAGACTGCGACCGTGACGCTGGGCACCCGGCCCGCGAAGGTCGAAGAAGCCTCGCCGAAAGGCTGAGGGAAGCACACCGCCGCCCGAGGGGAGTCCGGCCCCTCGGGCGGTCCTTCCGTTGATGGGCCGAAAACTCAAGCCATGCTTGAGTTTTCGGCCCATCAACATCGAGGTCGGGGCTCTGGGTCCCGTAGGCTGGGGCGCATGCGCGTCAAGTTCTGCGGGATGACCAACGTCGACGATGCGGCCGAGGCCGTGCGCCTCGGGGCCTGGGCGATCGGCCTGATCCACTGGCAGCCCTCGCCGCGCAGCGTCGAGCCCGCGGTCGCCGCCGAGATCGGCGCCGCCTTCCGCCGCAAGCTGGAGGTCGTCGGGGTGTTCGTCAACCCGACGCTGGCCGAGGTGGTGCGTGCGGTCGAAGACGAGCAGCTCACGATGGTGCAGCTGAACGGCGACGAGGGCGCCTCCTTCTGCGCCGAGGTCGGCCGCCGGACCGGCGTCAAGGTGATCAAGGCGATCCACGTCGCCTCCGCGGCCGACGTCCACGGCGCCGAGGCCTACCGGAGCGTCGACTACCACCTGTTCGACCGGCGCGCGAAGGACCTCCCCGGCGGCAGCGGCGAGACCTTCGACTGGGAGCTCCTGCGCGGCCACCGCTCCGAGGTCCCGGCGATCCTCGCCGGCGGACTGCGGCCCGAGAACGTCGCCGCCGCGGTCGAGATCGTCCGCCCCCACGCGGTCGACGTCGCCAGCGGCGTCGAGTCCGCGCCGGGCCGCAAGGACCACGCGAAGATGGCCGCCTTCCTCGCGGCGGCGAACTCGGTCGGCGCCGCGACCCGATGAGCGCGATCGAGCAGCGCTTCGGCCCCTACGGGGGCCGCTACGTCCCCGAGACGCTGATCGCCGCGCTCGACGAGCTGACCGCGGCCTGGGAAGCGACCCGCGAGGACCCCGACTACGTCGCGCGGCTGGACGGGCTGCGCCGCGACTACGTCGGCCGCCCGACGCCCCTCTACCTCGCCGAGCGGCTCTCCGAGCGGGTCGGCTCGCGGGTCTACCTGAAGCGCGAGGACCTCGCCCACACCGGCGCCCACAAGATCAACAACGCGCTCGGCCAGACGCTGCTGGCGCTACGGATGGGCAAGTCCCGGATCATCGCCGAGACCGGGGCGGGGCAGCACGGCGTCGCCACCGCGACCGCCTGCGCGCTCCTGGGGCTCGAATGCGTCGTCTACATGGGCACCGAGGACATCCGCCGCCAGGCGCCGAACGTGGACCGGATGAAGCTCCTGGGCGCCGAGGTGGCGCCGGTCGACGCGGGCGCGCGGACGCTGAAGGAGGCGACCTCCGCCGCGATCCGCGACTGGGTGGCGAACGTGGAGACGACGCACTACGTGATCGGCTCGGCGGTCGGCCCGGCGCCCTACCCGGTGCTGGTGCGCGACCTGCAGCGCGTGATCGGCGAGGAGGCGCGCGAGCAGGCGCTGGCGGCCGAGGGCGCGCTGCCGCGACGGGTGATCGCCTGCGTCGGCGGCGGCTCCAACGCGATCGGCATCTTCGCCCCGTTCATCGACGACCCCGCGGTCGAGCTGATCGGGGTCGAGGCGGGCGGCGAGGGGATCGAGACCGGCCGCCACGGCGCCTCCCTGAACGCCGGCACGACCGGCGTCCTGCACGGCTCGCTCTCGGCGATCGTCGCCGACGAGGACGGCCAGATCCTCGAAGCGCACTCGGTCTCGGCGGGGCTCGACTACCCGGGGACCGGCCCGCAGCACGCCTACCTGCGCGACACCGGCCGCGCCGCCTACTTCCCGATGACCGACGCGGCCGCGCTCGGCGCGCTGGGGGAGCTGGCGCGCCTGGAGGGGATCATCCCGGCGCTGGAGAGCTCCCACGCGGTGGCGTGGCTCCTGGAGAACCCGCTCGCGGGCGAGGGCTTCGACGTCCTCTGCCTCTCCGGGCGCGGCGACAAGGACCTGGCCGAGTACGTGCGGCGGACGAGCGAGGCGCCGTGATCGCGGGCGAGGAGAGGATCCGCGCGGCCTTCGACGCCGCCAGGGCCGACGGCCGCGCCGCGCTGATGCCCTACATGATGGCCGGGTTCCCCGACCGCGAGTCGGGGCTCGCCGTGGCCGCCGCCTACGCCGACGCCGGCGCCGACCTGGTCGAGCTCGGGGTGCCGTACTCCGACCCGCTCGCCGACGGCCCCACGATCCACGCCGCCGACACGCGGGCCCTGGCGGCGGGCGCGACGCTGCGCACGGCGCTCGAGACCTGCGAGGCGATCGCCGACGAGCTGCCGGTCGTGCTGATGGTCTACACGAACATGGTGCTCGCGCACGGCGGCGGCGCCGAGTTCGCGAAGCTGGCGCGGGCGGCGGGCGCCGCGGGGGCGATCATCCCCGACCTGCCGCTGGGCGAGGACGAGGGGATCCGCGACGCCTTCGCCGCCGCGGGCCTCGCGATGGTGCCGTTGGTGGCGCCGACGACGCCGCCCGCGCGCCGCGCCGAGATCTGCGCGGTCGCCAAGGGGTTCGTCTACCTCGTCTCCACGGTGGGGACGACCGGGGAGCGCGGCGAGCTGCCCGCGGAGCTCACCGACCTCGTCGCCGCGACGAAGGCCGACGCGGGGGAGATCCCGGTCGCGGTCGGCTTCGGGATCGGCACTCCGGCCCACGTCGCCGCGGTCGGGGAGGTCGCCGACGGGGTCATCGTCGGCAGCCGCCTGGTGCGGGCCGCGGACGAGGGCGGGAGCCCGGCCGGGGCCGCGTCGGAGGTCGCCGATTTCCTCGCCGAGGCACGCGTCGCCCTCGCCGGATAGGATTCGCGCCGTGTTCATCGCCGTCTGGACCTTCATCGCGCTCGCCGTCACGACGATCATCTACGCCTGGCTCGGCCAGGGCGGTGGTGTCTCCGGCCTGATCTTCTTCGGGATCATGCTGGTGGCGGTCATCCTCAAGGTCGTCCTCGGGGCGATCGCCCCGTCGAACCCCGACGGCGAACGCCTCCAGAGCTAGGCGCGGATCGCGACCACCTGCAGGTAGTCGGGTTCGAGCACGAGCGCCCGCGGGTCGGTGCTCGCCGTCTCGAGGTAGGCGCGCAGCTCCGCCTCCAGCGCCGGCGCACCCGCCGGGCCGACTTTCTCGAAGGCGCTCCGCAGCGGGCCGAAGTAGGTGCGGAAGAAGTCCAGATAATGCTCAGGGGAGCGGAAGGCCTGGCGCGAGACCCGGCGCTCGAAGCGCAGCTCCGAGACCCCGTCGCCGAAGAGCTCGCGCACCCGCTCCTCGCTGCCCCAGAGGACGGGCGGCACGGTGCCGGGCGGCGGGCCGCCGGTGTGCTTGGTGAGGATCGCGAAGAAGTCGGTGAGGCTGCCGTCGGGGGTCCAGTTCGCCATCCCGATCCGCCCGCCCGGCTTCACGACGCGCAGGAGCTCGGCGGCGGCGCGCTCCTGGTCGGGCGCGAACATCGCGCCGAAGATCGACATCGCGACGTCGAAGCTCGCGTCCGCGAAGGGGAGGTCCTGGGCGTCGGCCTCGACGAACTCGATGTCGAGGCGCTCCGCCGCGGCGCGCTCGCGGGCCCGCTCCAGGAGCGCCGGCACGAAGTCGGCGCCGACCGTGTTGCCCCAGGCGCGTCGCGCGGCGGCGATCGCCCCGTTGCCGCTGCCGCAGGCGACGTCGAGGACGCGCTCGTCGGGCACGATCGCGAGCGCTTCGGCGAGGCATTCGGAGGCGTATATGACCAGCGAGCCGACCATCGAGAAGTCGCCCGCCGACCAGACGCGCTGCTCCGCCGCGGTGAGCGCGGCGTTGTCCGGGGCGGTGGTCATCGCTCTCTAAGCTAGCCGGATGCGTATCGGCGTGTTGACCGGCGGTGGGGACTGTCCCGGGCTGAACGCGGTCATCCGCGCGGTGGTCCGCAAGGGCGTCGGTGCCCACGGGCACGAGTTCGTCGGCTATCGCGACGGCTGGCGGGGGCCGCTCGAGGACGACCGCAGGCCGCTCGGCGTGCCCGAGGTGCGCGGGATCCTGCCGCGCGGCGGCACCATCCTCGGCTCCTCGCGGACCAATCCTTTCGCCGTGGACGACGGGCCGGAGCGGATCGCCGCGAACCTCGCGGCGGCGGGGATCGACGGGCTGATCGCGATCGGCGGCGAGGACACGCTCGGCGTCGCTTCCCGCCTCCACGCCGAGCACGGCCTGAACGTCGTCGGCGTGCCGAAGACGATCGACAACGACCTCGCGGCCACCGACTACACCTTCGGCTTCGACACCGCCGTCAACATCGCGATGGAGGCGATCGACCGCCTCCACACGACCGCCGACAGCCACCACCGGGTGCTGATCGTCGAGGTGATGGGGCGCCACGCGGGGTGGATCGCCGTCCACGCCGGGCTCTCCGGCGGCGCCAACGTCATCCTCATCCCGGAGCGCGAGTTCGACGTCGAGGCGGTCTGCGAGCTGGTCGGCCGGCGCTTCGCCAGCCACTTCGCGCCGATCATCGTCGTCGCCGAGGGGGCGCGGCCGCGCGGCGGCATGCCCGCGGCCGACGACGCGCCCAAGGACGCCTTCGGCCACGTCCGCCTCGGCGGGGTCGGGCACTGGCTCGAGGGCGAGATCGAGCGCCGCACCGGCAAAGAGACCCGTGCGACGGTCCTCGGCCACGTCCAACGCGGCGGCACCCCGACCGCCTTCGACCGCGTCCTCGCCACCCGCTTCGGCCTGCACGCGATCGACGCCGTCCACGCGGGCCGCTGGGGCACGATGGCGGCGCTGCGCGGCACCGAGATCAAGCTGGTGGGGCTCACCGAGGCGACGGCCGAGCTGAAGACCGTGCCGGAGTCCTTCTACGCGGAAGCAGAGGTGTTCTTCGGGTGAAGGGTCGGAGGCCTTGCCGGGAGAGGCCCCGGGCATGACTCGCCGGAACAACAGCGGGGAG
>DASZUW010000148.1:0-3342 GCA_035547475.1 Solirubrobacterales bacterium | reverse complement strand
AGGACGCGCCGCCGGCACCCCGAACCCTTGTGGACGGCCCGCGCCCAACCCGCCGAGCGCCCTGAGCCCCCGCCCTACCCCAACCTCCCCCGCAGTGCCTCGCGCACCGCCGGCCACTCCTCGTCCACCACGCTGAAGTAGGCGCTGTCCCGCTGTCCCACGTCCGGGACGATCATGTGCTTGCGCATGATGCCCTGGAACCGGGCGGGCAGGCGGGTCATCGCGCCGCGGGAGCGCTCGTTGCGGGCGTCGGTCTTCAACTCGACGCGGACGCAGCCGAGGGTCTCGAAGGCGTGCGTGAACATGAGGAGTTTGGTCTCGACGTTGACGCCGGTTCGCCACACGGACGGGTTGAACCAGGTCCAGCCGATCTCCACCACGCGGTCCCAACGGCGCACGTTCATATAACGGCTCGTGCCGACCAAGGCGCCGTCGGCGTTGCGGCGCACGGCCAAGGCGCCGGTCTCGCCCGGCTCGCCCTCCCCCGCCGCGTTGGTCGCCAGGGTCGCGTCGAACCATTCGTCGAAGTAAGCACGGCTCCGGTTCAGCTTCGCGAGCCAGTCCCAGATCTCGTCGGGCTGCGCCGCCTCCCACAGGCCGTTGCGATGCTCCTCGGCGAGCGGCTCGAGCGTGACCAGCGAGCCCTCGAGCCTCGCGGTCAGCGGTCCGTCGAAGCCCGGCCCAACCATCGCTCAACGATAGCCGGCGGGGGCGCGACCTAGACTCGTCCTGGGTATGGGGCCACGCCGACTCGTCACGCTCGCGTTGCTGCTCGCCGCCGCCGGCGCGCTCGCCGCGGGGGCGCGGGCCGAGGTCGTCCAGTCCGGCGACGTCCGCGTCAGCTTCCACGCGGGCTTCGCGCCGACCGCGCTGCCGCGCGAACGGCCGGCGCCGATCACCGTCGACTTCGAAGGCCGCATCTCCACCACCGACGGCAGCCACCCGCCCGCGCTGCGACGATTGCGGATCGAGCTGAACAGCGCCGGGCAGGTCGAGACGCGGGGCCTGCCAAGCTGCCGGACCGCCTCGCTGCAGGCGACGAGCTCCGCCCTGGCGCTCGAACGCTGCCGCCCGGCCCTGGTAGGGAAGGGCACCTTCGTGGCGCAACTCCCGGTCGAACGACAGCTCCTCGTCGGCGGCCGCGCCCTCGTCTTCAACGGCACGGTCGGCGGCCGACCGGGGATGCTGATCCATATCTACGTCTCCGACCCGGTGCGCCTCACGCTGGTGATCCCGATCCGGATCAGCCACCGCGGCGGGCGCTTCGGGACGGTGCTGACGACGACGGTGCCGAGGCTGGCGGGCGGGTCGGCGTCGATCGTCTCGCTGAAGCTGAAGATCGGCCGGCGCTTCGACGTCGACGGCGAACGGCGCAGCTACCTGAGCGCCGCCTGCGCCGCCCCCGCAGGCTTCCCCGGCGCCGTCTTCACCTTCGCCCGCAGCAGCTTCAGCTTCTCCGACGGTCGCAACATGCACACCGTCCTCAGCCGCAGCTGCCAGGTTCGAAAGTAAGCTCGGGCCGGGTACCGCGGTCCCACGTCAACGCAACCCAAGGGGAGAAACATGCACCAAATCGACACCAAGCTTCGCCGCGCCGGCGCGCTCCTCGCCGCCCTCGCGGCGATCGGCGGCGGCGCGCTGATCAGCGGTTGCGGCGGCGGTGACGACACCACGGGCGCCGGCGGCACGGTCGCCGAAGAAGTCTCGACCTCGGCAAACAACGCCCAGACGGAAGCCGAAGCCGGCGTCGAAACCGCCGAACGCGGGATCAAGGAAACGAAGGAAAAGGCCGAACAGGCGGCCGAAGAAGCGAAGGAAAGGTTCGAAAACAGCAAGGGCAAGGGCAAGAAGAACCTCGAAGAAGCCAAAGAAAAAGCCAAAGAACTCGCCGAAGAAGCCAAGGAAAAGGCAGAAGAACTCCTGCCTTAGGGGCGGCGGCAGGGCCGGGCGCCGCGGTCGCCGATCTGTCCACCTTGGTCAGGGTCAGAAATCGCGCGGGGCGCGTCGATCGCGCGGGGTCGGAGGCGGGAATCATCCGGCCGGCGGCGGGGCCGGATGAGGCACGGCGTCAGCCGCGCCGCCGCAGAGAGGAGGTGCCGAGGATGCGCCCGTTGCCGCCGACCCGCACCGCGCCCCGGCCGAGGTCCTCGCGCGAGAGGCGGCGGATCAGGCGCGCGCCTTCGCCGCTCGGGTCGGGGACCGGGCGGCCCGCCTCGATCAGCCGCACCGAGGCGATGCGGCCGGCGCGAAAGGCGCCGTCGGGGGCGAGCGTCGCCCGGAGCACCGCCGAGGTGCCCAGCGCACCTTCGGTGGCGAAGTTGTGGAAGCCGCTGAAATTGCCGAGGCTGTAGGCGATCAGGCGGTCGCGGTAGATCTCCATCCCGCGCAGCACGTGCGGACCGGAGCCGAGGACGAGGTCGGCGCCCGCGCGCACCGCCATCCGCGCGAACTTCCGCGGGTTGCCGCGGTCCTCGCCCAGGTAGTGCTCCTCGGCGCCGGTTACGTGCTGGGCGCCGAGCCCCTCGGCGCCCGCGTGGATCGCGACGACGACGATCTTCGCGCGGCGCGCGGCGCGGCGAATCAGCTTCCGGGCCGCCGGGAGGTCGAGCAGCGACGCGGTCAGAGAGTACGGCGCGAAGCCGACGAAGGCGACCCTCTCCCCTCCCGCCCTCACCACGGTGACCTCGCCGGGAAGGCCGGTCTGGGCGATGCCCGCGCGGTGGAGCGCGGCGATCGTCTGCTCGAGGCCCGCCCGGCCGAAGTCGAAGGAGTGGTTGTTGGCGTCGTTCAATCACCGTGAAGCCGGCGGCCGCCAGGTGGCGCGCGTACCTCGGCGGGGTGCGGAACGCGTAACAGCTGCCGCCCGCGGCGCCACCGCACTTCGACGAGTCGGTGACGTCGGTGAGCGTGCCCTCGAGGTTGCCGAAGACGACGTCGCCGCGGAGCAGGCCCTTCACCCGGTCGAGGTAGGACCCGGGCCGGTCAGGGAGCTCGGGCCCACTGCCGAGCATCGTGTCGCCGACCGCGGCGATCGTGACGGACGGGCGTTGCCTGGCCGCGCTCGTCGCGGCGCAGACGAGCAGGCCCGCCGCCGCGACGAGGGCCGCGGCGAGAACGGCGGTCCCGGAAGCGCGTCGCGTCACGCGCCTATCCCATCAGACACCGCGAGGCCGGCCAGGATCGCCGACCCGTAGGATCGCGTCACTGTCATCGTCGGCCCCACGGTCGGCGGCAGCGTCCGACCGTGCCGGTTGGTTCTCGGGAAGGCGACGGGCTGACTCCTAGGCTCGCTGTCGACCACGAAGGCCTGACCAGCATCGGTTGTGTCGCCCGCCGCCCCCG
>DASZUW010000147.1:0-3384 GCA_035547475.1 Solirubrobacterales bacterium | reverse complement strand
GGTTGTCGAGGCAGATCACCCGGTGCCCCGACGCGAGCAGTTTCTCGCAGAGGTGGGAGCCGAGGAACCCCGCGCCGCCGGTGACCACACAGGTCGTCATCGCGGCGGATGCTATCGGCTTGGCGGCGGCGAGCCCCCGGCGGAAGCGATTCGTCCCAAATTGGGCGAACTTCGTCCCGCAACGCACCGTCGAGGGGGGAGAACTTGCCCTCCCCCAGCCCTTGGCCGGCAGTGTTTGGTGTAGCGACGTAACACGGACGGGGGAGATCGAACTAGTGGGTCCTGGCGGGGAACCGGGGCGCGAAGGCGCCCCGGTCGACGTGGAGCTGGAGGAGCTGGAGCTCGGGGACGGGGAGGAGTCGCCGATCGAGCCGGCGGCGCGCAAGCGGGCGGCGCTCGAGACCTTCGCCCGCAACGAGGCGACCCTGCGGCGGACCGCGCAGCGCTACTCGATCTGCGCCGACGACGCCGAGGAAGCGCTCCAGCGCGGGCTCGAGATCCTCCTCCACAAAGCGCCCTCCGAAGACCCGCGCCACCTCGTCCGCTGGACCCAGACCGTGGTCAAACACGAGGCGCTGGCGGTGCGCGCCGAGCGCGAGCGCACGCTCGCCGGCCCGGCGGCGACGCGGCCGGCCCCCGGCCGCGAAGACTGGGTGTCGATGCTGCCCGCGGAGGTCGCCGGCCCCGCCGAGCGGGCGGAGCGCAACGAGGCGATCGAGCGCAGCCGCGAGGCGCTGGCGACGCTGAAGCCGCAGGAGCTGCGCGCCCTCGGCCTCCTCGCCGAGGGCTACTCCTACCGCGAGATCGCCGCCATCACCGGCTACTCGTCGACGAAAGTGAACCGGGCGATCGCCGAGGGGCGCGAGCGCTTCCGCCGCTACCTGCTGCGCCGCGAGGGCGGTGCCCGCTGCGCCGAGCTGGCGCCGCTCCTCAGCGCCTTCGCCGACGACGAGGCCACGGCGGCCGACGTCGCGACGCTGCGCGAGCACCTCCGCACCTGCGCCCATTGCCGGGCGACCCTGCGCGCCTACCGCGCCGCGCCCGGCGCCGCGGCGGCGCTGCTGCCGGTCGTGCCCCCCGCCCGCGGCGCGCTCGTCGAACGCCTCCACGACGCCTACGCCGCCGTCGCGACCCGGGTGGGCGTCGGGTCGGGCGCCTCGGACTCGACCCTCGGCGGCATCGCCGCGGCCGGCGGCACGCGCGGCGCCGGGATGACGGCCCTCGCCAAGGTCCTGGCCGCGTGCGCCGGGACGGTCGGCGGGGCGGCCGCCTGCGTCGCGACCGGGGTCGTCCCGACGCCGTTGCTCGACCCGCCGGCGCACCACCCCGCGCCGCCCGCGAAGGTCTCCCACGGCGCGCGCCACCGCGCCGAGGACCTGACCGAAGAAGGCGCCCGCTACGAAGTCGCGGCGCCGACGGAAACCGAGGTCGAAGCCGAACCGCAGCCGCGACAGGAGACGACGGCCACGACGGAAGACGAAGGCCGAGGGGAACCCGAGCGCCCGCGGCCCGACCCCGAGGAAGCGCCGATCGAAGCGGCGATCGCCGCGACCCCGCCGAGCGAAGCCGGCGCCACCGAATACACGGAACCCCCGCCGCGGCCCGAAAGCTACTCCGCCCCATCGAGCTCGAGCTCCGGGTCCACGGCCCCCTCATCATCCTCCGCGTCGAGCGGCACCGCCGCCGGGGAGTTCGGGCCGTGAGGGCCGCGAGGCGCAGCGCGCGCCGCCCTGCCGCCGCCTTGGCCGCCGCCCTGCAGGCGGCGCTCGCGATCGTCGCGGCCCTCGCCGCCACGCTCCCCTCTCCCGCCGTCGCCTCCGACGGCGTCAACCTGACCGGCCTGCGGGTCTACGGCGGCGACGTCTGGCACGCCGACGACCAGTTCTACGTCGAATGGGACCCGAACACCCAGACCTCCTTCCAGTCGGTGGTCAAGTACGCGGTCCGCGGCCCGGGGCGCACGATCCTGCCCGGCTTCCCGGTCCAGACGGTCGAAGGCTCCTGGAACGTGGCGGTCGTCAGGGTCCCTCCCGTCCCCGGCGTCTACTGGTTCGAAGCCTGGGACAACCGTCCATATTCGATCCAGAACCCCGACGGGCCGCCCGCGGTGGTACCGCTGTACTTCGACGACGCCCGGCCGCCCGCGCCGGCGGTGTCGGCGCCGGCCTGGGTGGCGCCGGGGTCCCGGGTCCCGATCCACCTCGCGCCGCCGAACGGGCCCGTGCCGGTCTCCGGCATCCAGGGGTACGCGCTCTCGATCGACGCCGCCGCCGGCGTCTCGCCGTGCGCCCGCGCCGACCGCTGCGCGCCCGAGGAGATCGACCTGCGGGGCGGCATCGGCCCCGACACGACCTCCCTGCCCGCCCCGCCGGAAGGGGTCAGCTACCTGCACGCGGTCGCCGTCTCGGGGTCGGGCATGGACTCGGCGACGGTCGCTACGGTGCCGCTCGGCGTCGACGGCACCGCGCCGCAGGTGCGCCTCGACGGCGCCCCGGCGGGCTGGGCGGCGGGCCCGGTGAAGGTGACGGCGCTCGCCTCCGACCCGCTCTCCGGGATGGCGGCGGCGGGGGCCGGCGGCCCGGAGACCGCGGTCCAGGTGGACGGCGGGGCGGCCCGGCTCGCGCCGGGCGCGAGCGCGAGCGCGACCGTCGCCGGCGAGGGCACCCACCGGGTCGTCTACTGGGCCCGCGACGCGGTCGGCAACGCGAGCGACGGCAGCCTGCCCTTCGCGCGCCCCGGGACGGCGACGGTCCGCATCGACGAAACCGCCCCGACCGTGCGCTTCGCCGCCCGCGACCCCGCCGACCCGGAGCGGATCGAGGCCGTGGTCGCCGACCGCCTCTCCGGCCCGGCGGGCGCCCGCGGCGAGATCGCGCTGCGCCCGGTGGGCGGCACGGGGCGCTTCGAACCGCTGCCCACCGAGGTCCGGCGCGGGCGGCTCGTCGCCCGCTGGAGCTCCGACGACTATCCGCGCGGGAGCTACGAATTCCGCGCGGTCGGCTACGACGCCGCGGGCAACTCGGCGGCCTCGACCCTGGGACCGGACGGCGCGCCGCTCGTCCTCCACAACCCGGTGAAGCGGGTCGCCCGCCTGGCGTTCGGCTTCGGCGCCGCGAGGCTCGTCTTCCAGCGCTGCTCGCGGGCCGACGGGGTCCGCCGTTGCCACCGGGCCGTGATCCGCGCCTTCGGCAGGCGCCCGGCGAGCCGGGCGCTGCCCTGCTGCCACGGCGCCCTCGTCGGCGGGCGCCTGGTCGACGCGGGCGGGCAGCCGCTGGGGGGACAGAGCGTCGACGTGGTCGAGACCTTCGCCCGCGGCGCCCGCCCGCGCACCCGCACCACGACGGTCACGACCGACGCGCGCGGCGCCTTCCGCGCCCGGCTGGC
>DASZUW010000146.1:0-13035 GCA_035547475.1 Solirubrobacterales bacterium | reverse complement strand
CCGCCCCGCCGAGCGCCGCCGTGCCGGCGACCGGGACGAAGATCGAGTCACCCTCGGTCGGCCTCTTCTGGCGCGCCCCCTCGCCCGGCGCGCCGCCGTTCGTCGAGGTCGGCCAGCGGGTCGCCGCCGGGGACACGGTCGCCATCGTCGAGGTGATGAAGCTGATGAACCACGTCGCCGCGCCGGTCGACGGGGTCGTCACCGCGATCCTCGTCGAGAACGGCGAGTCGGTGGAGTTCGGGCAGCCGATCGTCGTCGTCGACCCCGAGGGGTAGCGCGCCGCGATGGCCCTGCGCCGGGTCCTGATCGCCAACCGCGGCGAGATCGCCGTGCGGGTGATCAAAGCCTGCTTCGACGAGCGGGTCGAATCGGTCCTCGCGCTGTCGGACGCCGACCGCGGCAGCCTCGGCGCGCAGCTCGCCGACCGGACCGTCCTGATCGGCCCGGCCGCGGCGTCGGAGAGCTACCTCGACGTCGGCCGAGTGGTCGCCGCCGCCAAGGTGAGCGGCTGCGACGCGCTCCACCCCGGTTACGGCTTCCTCTCCGAGCGACCCGAGCTGGCCGCCGCCTGCGAGGAGGAGGGCGTCGTCTTCGTCGGGCCCTCGGCCGAGGCGATGCGCCGCTCCGGCGACAAGGCGACCGCGCGGGCGCTCGCCAGGGAGCTCGACGTGCCGGTCAACGAGGGCTCGGACGTGATCGAGACCGAGGCCGACGCCCGTCGGATCGCGGCCGACATCGGCTACCCGGTGCTGCTGAAGGCCGCCGCCGGGGGCGGCGGGCGCGGCATGCGGCTGGTCGAGTCGGAGGCGGGCATGGCCGCCGCCTTCGCCCAGGCCCACGGCGAGGCCGAGGCCGCGTTCGGCGACGGCCGGCTCTTCCTCGAGCGGTACGTGCGCGCCGCCCGCCACGTCGAGGTCCAGGTGCTCGGCGACGCGAGTGGCAACGTGGTCCACCTGGGAACCCGCGACTGCACGCTGCAGCGGCGCTACCAGAAGCTGATCGAGGAGGCGCCCGCCGCGCAGGTGCCCGAGTCGCTCCGTGCCGAGATCCAGGACGCCGCGGTACGCCTGATCGGCGCCCTCGACTACACCGGCGCCGCCACCTGCGAGTTCCTCGTCGACCCCGAGCGCGGCACCGCCGGCTTCCTCGAGATCAACGCCCGCCTGCAGGTCGAGCACCCGGTGTCGGAGATCGTCACCGGCGTCGACGTGGTGCGCGAGATGCTGCGGATCGCGGGTGGCGAGGGGCTTTCGGTGAGCCAGGAGGAGGTCGAGATCACCGGCCACGCGGTCGAGGTGCGGATCAACGCCGAGTCGCCCGCGCGGGACTTCGCCCCGGCCCCGGGCCGCCTCGACGTCTGGGTCGTCCCCGAGGGCACCGAGGTCCGCTGCGACACCGCCTGCTTCCCCGGCTGGTCGGTGCCGCCGTACTACGACTCGCTGCTGGCGAAGCTGATCGGCTCCGGCCCCGACCGCGCCGCCGCGCTCGCCCGTACCCGCCAGGCGCTCCGTCATCTGCGCGTCGAGGGGGTGGAGACGACCGCGGGCTTCGCGCTCGACCTGCTCGACCACCCGGAGGTCGTCGCCGGCAACGTCCACACCCGCTGGGTCGAGGAGACGTTCCTGTCGGAGTGGAACGGTCATCATCAGAGACAGAAGGAGGAGGTGGCGCATGGCACGGGTTGAGCTGATCGACCAGACGCTCCGCGACGGGCAGCAGAGCTACTGGGGGATGCGCATGCGCGCGGGCCAGATCCTCCCGGTCGCCGACGCGATCGACTCGGCCGGGTACCGCTGCGTCGACCTCACCGGCTCCTCGATCTTCGAGGTGATGGTGCGCTTCCGCGAGGAGAACCCGTGGAAGGGGCTCGACGCGATCCGCGCCGCCTTCCCGACCGCGACGCTCCGCGCCGGCACCCGCACCAACGGCATCGTCGGCATGAACGTGACGCCGGACTCGATCGTCGAGCTCTGGATCCGCACCCTCGCCAAACACGGCATCGGCAGCCTCTGGATCTTCGACTGCCTGCACGACGCCGAGAACATGATCCGGGTGGCGCGGATCGCCCGCGACGCGGGGATGGATCCTTCACCGCAGCTGAACTTCTCTCAGTCCCCGGTCCACACCGACGACTACTACGCCGACGTCATCCACCGCATGATCGCCGGCGGGGCCGCCCACACGATCATTCTCGGCGACGAGGCCGGGGTGCTCGGCCCCGAGCGGGCCCGCCGCTGGATCCGCCAGAGCCAGGAGCGCGCCGCCGCCGGCGGCACGCCGCTCGAGATGCACTTCCACAACCGCACCGCGATGGCCAACCTCAACCACATCATCGGGGTGGAGGAGGGGGTGACGATCGTCCACGCGGCGATCTCGACCCTCGCCAACGGCGTCTCGATGCCCTCGACCGAGGTGACGGTCGACAACCTGCGCCGACTCGGCCACGAGGTGGCGATCGACGACTCGCGCTTCGCGGAGGTAGCCGCGCACTTCGGCGGCCTCGCCGACGACGAAGGGTTCCAGCGTGGCGCCCCGGTCGAGTACCAGGTGGCCAACATCCAGCAGCAGTTCCCCGGTGGGATGATGGGGACGCTGCGCGAACAGCTGAAGCAGGTCGGCATGACGGAGCGGCTGCCGGAGGTGCTGGAGGAGGCGATCCGGGTGCGGGAGGAGCTGGGCTGGCCGATCATGGCGACGCCGTTCTCGCAGCTGGTCGGGATCCAGGCGCTGCTGAACGTCGTCCAAGGGGAGCGCTACGCGACCATCCCCGACGAGAACCTGATGTACCTGGCGGGCTGGTATGGGACGCCACCCGGGAAGGTCGACGAGGAGGTGCTCGACCGCGCCGCCGCCAACCCGCGCGGGAAGGAGATGATGGCGGTCGGCCACGCGCCGCAGCCCTCGCTGAAGGAGATCCGGGCCGAGTACGGCGAGAGCCTCTCCGACGAGGAGCTGCTGCTGCGCTACCTGATCCCCGGCCACGACGTCGACCGCATGTACGCCGCCGACAACCCGATCGAGCCCATCGTCCCGGTCGGCGGGCCCGACGGCGTGCCCTGGATCAAGGACGTGCTGCGGGCGCGCGACGTCCGCGCGATCAGCGCGAGCCGCGGCGGCGTCCGCGTGAGCCTACGGCGCTGAGGACGGCGTGGAGCTCGCGCACGAGTTCACCTTCGACGCCCACCTTGCGCCGGCGGTGCCGGTGGGCGAGGGGCCCTTCGGCCGCCGCCACATCCGCGTGGTGACCGGCGGCGAGGTCACCGGCGAGCGGATCTCCGGGAAGGTCGGGACCGGCGGGGCGGACTGGATCCTGGTGGGGCCCGACGGCTGGGGCAGGCTCGACGTGCGGCTGACGATCCTCACCGACGACGGCGCCGCGATCTACGTCCAGTACCTCGGCGTGATCGAGTACAACGCCGCCGCGCAGGCGGCCAACGCGGGCGAGCGCTCGAGCGACTTCGAGGACCACTATTTCCGGATCGCCCCGCGGCTGGAGACCGGCGACGAGCGGTACGACTGGGTGAACCGGACGCTCTTCGTCGGCGCGGGGCGGCTGCACCCCGGCCCGGTCGTCGAATATCGGGTCAGCCGCGTGCTCTGAGGCGCTCGACGAGCCTCGAAAGCCGCTTGCGATGCGGCTTTGGCGATTCTCCAAGCGCCCCGCGAAGACCTCCTTCCGCGTCGCCCGAGCGCTCATACGCTAGCCCTCAAGTCCGGCTTGCTACCGAGGAGGAGAGTCGATGAAGTCAACCACCCGTCGCCTCGCGAGGGGGTCGAGATGGCCGTTGCTTGCCATCTTCGCGCTCCTGGCGTGCGCTCTGGTGCTCGCTGCCTGCGGAGGTGGCGGAAGTTCGTCCAACACCGCCGAAGAAACGGCCGCTTCGCAGGAAGAATCGGCGGGGACGGAAGAAGCGGCGTCGAACGAAGAATCCGCGGGCGCCGCGGAATCGGAAGCCAAAGGCGAACCGATCGTCACCCTGACGTATACGGACGTCAACACCGAAGGGCCGCAGT
The DNA here is from genome assembly GCA_035547475.1 of Solirubrobacterales bacterium. Classification (GTDB taxonomy): domain Bacteria; phylum Actinomycetota; class Thermoleophilia; order Solirubrobacterales; family 70-9; genus VAYN01. Next base: position 9,021 of record DASZUW010000146.1, on the reverse strand, counting down.
ACAAAAACATCGAAGAAACCGAGCGCGTCTACCAGGAATGGGTGAACAGCCACGGTGGCATCGACGGCCGTCCGCTGGAAGCCAAGTTCTGCGACGCCCACGGGACGCCGACCGCGGCGGCGGCCTGCGCGCGTGAAGCGGTCGCCGACCACGCGGTGGCGGTGGTCGGGAACTTCACGTTCACCGGCGACGCCGTCGTGCCGATCCTGGAAAAGGGACACACCGCGCTGTTCGGCAACTGTTGCGCGATCTCGCCGCTGGAACTGACCTCGAAGATCAGCTTCCCGATGGGGAACCAGCCGCTCTACGGGGTGGGCCTGGTCCACAAAGCGGTGGCCGACGGGTGTGAACACATGGTCGGCGTGATCATCGAAGGTGCCGAAGCCTTCGAACCGCTGATGGAAAACGCGGCGAAAGCCGAAGGCACCAAAATCGAAAAGTTCATCAACCTGCCCGGTACCGCGCAGGATTACAGCGCACAAGTGGCTGAAGCGACGTCGGGTGACACCGACTGCTTAGTCATGATCGTTTCCGAAACGCCTTACATAGCCTGGATGCCTGCCTTCGCGCAGTCAGGTTCGGAAGCGGTCATGTACGGCCCGCAGGGCAATTTCAACGAAAACGCCGTGAAGGGCTTCGAATCGGTCGTCGAAGGCGATCAGGTGGGGGGCATGTACCCCGACATCTCCACCCCAGCGTGGGACACCTACCGCGAAGCGCTCGAAAAGTACGAAGCCGATCCCGCGCAGGACTACAACAGCCTCGGCGGGATGGGCACCTGGGCGGCCTACGAAGGCTTCAAACAGGTCGTCGAATTGATGAAGGGCGAAATCAACAACGAAACGTTCCTGAAAGCCGCGGAAACGGCGAAGATCAATCTCCCGGGCATGGTGCCGCCGGAGAACTTCGCCAAGAACTGGGGCAAGACGGGCGGCCCGAAAGGGTTTGAACGGATCAACAACCGGTGCGTCGTCTTCAGCGAATTCAAAGAAGGCAAGCTGGTCCCCGCCAGCACCGAATTCGAAGACGTCTCCGAAATCGCCGGTGGCACCCAGCCGATGGACTGTGGTCCTCCGTTCGGATGATCGCCTCGCCCCGCGACCTCGGGCCTCGTGCCCGGGGTCGCGGGCCCGTTTCGAAACACCGCCAGTACTAGTACCGAAAGTGAGCGCTCCGTGGAAGAAGTAATTCGTTTCGCACTGCTCGGGTTGGGCATCGGTGCTACTTACGCCCTCGCCTCGCAAGGCCTGATCATCGTCTACCGCGGCTCCGGGGTGCTCAACTTCGCACTGGGTGCGATCGGCATGGCGGGCGCCTACGTGTGGTGGGAGCTCAACACCAACCAGGGCTGGGCCTTCCTTCCCGCGCTCATCGTCGGCGTGGCCTTCGCCGCCGTCATCGGCGGGCTCGTGCACCTTCTGATCATGCGACCACTGCGCCACAGCGCGCCGTTGGTAAGGGTGATCGCGACGCTCGGTGTGCTGATCACGATCCAGTCGATCGCGATCCTCCGCTACACGGCGACCTCGAAATTCGTCGCCTCCGCGCTCCCGACGGACATCGTCCACATCCACAAGACGATCGTCATCTCGGCCGACCGCCTCATCCTCCTCGGCATCGCCGCCGCGCTGACGCTCGGCCTCTGGCTCTTCTACCGCTACACCCGCTTCGGCCTGGCGACCTCGGCGGTGGCCGAGTCGGAGCGCTCGGCCGCGGCCCTCGGCCTCTCCCCGGACACCGTCGCCACCCTGAACTGGGCACTCGGCTGCGGCCTCGCCGGGCTCGCCGCGATCCTGATCGTCCCGATCGTCACCCTGCAGCCCGCGGTGCTCACGAACCTGGTGCTGGCGGCGACCGCCGCGGCGCTGGTGGCCGGCTTCCGCTCCTTCCCGATCGCGCTCTTCGTCGGCCTCGTCGTCGGCATCGCCCAGACCGAGGTGACGCGCTACGTGAGCCAGACCGGGGTGGGGACCGCGATCCCGTTCGTCGTCATCGTGATCTGGCTGGTGCTGCGCGGCCAGGCGCTGCCGCTGCGCGATTACCTGCTGCAGCGTCTGCCGACGATCGGCAACGGGCGGATCAACTGGCCCGGGATCGCGATCGGGGCGGTGGTCGGCGTCGTCCTCCTGTCGATCATGACGCCGATCTGGATCGACGCGATCACGGTGACGATCTGCGTAGGCGTGATCCTGCTCTCGATCGTCGTCCTCACCGGGTACACGGGGCAGCTCTCGCTGGCGCAGTTCGCCTTCGCCGGCTTCGGCGCCTACGTCGCCGGGCGACTGCTGGCGACGACCGGCATGCCCTTGTGGCTCGGGGTGATCATCGGGATCGCCGCGACCGTCCCGCTCGGTCTGCTGTTCGGCCTGCCGGCGGTGCGCACCCGCGGCATCAACCTGGCGATCGTCACGCTCGGGCTCGGCAGCGCGGTCGAGCTCGTGCTGTTCGGAAACACCGACTTCACCGGCGGCTTCGGCGGTACGCAGATCGGCGAACCGGTCCTCTTCGGGCTGAACATCAACGCCGCCTCGCACCCGACTCGTTACGGCCTGGTGGCGCTCGGCTGCCTGGTCGTCGTCTCGCTGATCGTCGGCAACCTGCGGCGGGGGAGATCGGGGCGGCGGCTGATCGCGGTGCGCACCAACGAGCGGGCGGCGGCGGCGCTCGGGATCAGCGTCCCGGGAGCGAAGCTCTACGCCTTCGCCGTGGCCGCCGCGATCGCCGGCCTGGGAGGCATCCTGCTCGCCTTCCGCACGACCTCGATCAACTACTCCGAATTCACCTCGTTCACCTCGATCACGATGGTCGCCTACGCGATGATCGGCGGCATCGGTTACCTGTTCGGGCCGGTGATCGGCGCGACCCTGGCGCCGGGCGCCTTCTCCGAACGGCTGCTGAACTCGATCGACGGCGGCATCGGCAAGTACATCCCGCTGATCGGCGGCGTCTCGCTGATCGTCTTGGTGCTCGTCAACCAGAACGGCGTGGTGAAGGAGCAGATCGCGCAGATCGCCTACCTGCGGTCGAAGCTCGGCGGCATGCTGCCGTTCCTGGCGCCGCGGGAGAAGCCGAAGCGCGAGCTGCCGCAGCCGAGCAGCGAGCGGATCAAGGTGCGGCCGATGACCCTCGAGGTGAAGAACATGTCGGTCAGATACGGCGGCACGACGGCCGTCGACGGCGTCTCCCTGACCGTGAAGCCGGGACAGGTGCTCGGCCTGATCGGCCCCAACGGGGCCGGCAAGACCTCGCTGATCGACGCCGTCACCGGCTTCACCAAGATGGCATCGGGGTCGGAGCTGGTGCTCGACGGACGCGACATCAGCCGCCTGTCGGCGACGCGGCGCTCGCGTCTCGGCGTCGGGCGCTCGTTCCAGTCGCTCGAGCTCTTCGAGGACTCGACCGTGCTCGACAACCTGCGCGCCGCGTCGGACCCACGCGACATGGGCTCCTACGTCCGCGACCTGATCTGGCCGACCAACGCGCCGCTCCCCGACACCGTCCTGGCGACGATCCGCGAGTTCGAACTGGAGGACGACCTCGACCGCCAGGTCGAGGACCTGCCCTACGGACGCCGCCGCCTGTTGGCGATGGCGCGGGCCGTGGCGACCGAGTCGAGCGTGCTGCTGCTCGACGAGCCGGCGGCGGGGCTCGGCGACACCGAGACCGCCGAGCTCGCCAACCTGGTCGGGCGACTGGCGAAAGATTGGGGCATCGCGGTGCTGGTGGTCGAGCACGACATGAACTTCGTCATGTCGGTCTGCGACGAGCTCGTCGTCCTCGACTTCGGCAAGCCGATCGCGGCCGGCAAACCCGCCGACGTCCGCAACGACCCGGCGGTGATCGCCGCCTACCTGGGCGAGGAAGAGGACGCGCACACGAAAGCCGCGTCGGCACGAACGGCACCGGTCCGGCCGGCGCTGGGATCGGAGGGCGTCTGATGGAACCGGTCATCACGGTCAGCGGGATGTGCACCGGGTATGCCGGGCAGCCGGTCGTCCACGACCTCAGCTTCGAGGTGATGCCGGGCGAAGTCCTCTGCCTCCTCGGCCCGAACGGGGCCGGCAAGACCACGACGATGCTTGCGCTGGCGGGTGAGCTGCCGTTGATCGACGGCGAGGTCCACTTCGCCGGCATGAAGTCGAACGCGCCGCTCTACAAACGGGCGCGCAACGGGATGTCCTACGTCACCGAAGAGCGCTCCGTCTTCAAGGGCATGACGCTGCGCGACAACCTGCGGATCGGCGGCGTCTCGGTCGACGAGGCGGTGGCCCTGTTCCCGGAGCTGGGCAAGCGCCTCGGCGTGCGCGGCGGCCTGCTCTCCGGGGGCGAGCAGCAGATGCTGACGCTGGCTCGGGCACTCGGGCGCAAGCCGAAGCTGCTGCTCGCCGACGAGCTCTCCCTCGGCCTCGCCCCTCTGGTCGTCGACCGCCTCCTGCAGGCCGTCCGGCGCGCCGCGGACGAGACCGGCACCGCGGTGATCATGGTCGAGCAGCACGCCCACAAGGCGCTGCACTACACCGATCACGCGATCGTCATGCGGCGCGGCCGGGTCGGCCTCGACCTGACCGGCGAACAGGCTCGCGAGCGCATCGGCGAGGTCGAGCAGGCCTACCTCACCTCGGCCGGCGGCGACGTCGATGCCGGCGAGGCCGATCTTGCGGCCCGCCCGAGCGCGGGCAACAGCGCCGGCTGACCCCGGCGTCCCCCAACGGTGGCGCGGCCGGGTTCCTCTCCTCCTTCCCGGCCGCGCCGCCTTGAGCCGGGCCGTCCACACCGCCGCGTGGCGCCCAGGACGTGAGGGGTGCGGGGGAGAGGCGTCCCGACGGCCCGAAAACGCGCTGCACGAGTTGACCGTGCCATAGCAAGGTGAATTCGTGCAGCGCGTGCGTGGGCCGAGAGGGCCGGGTCCCTCGGCGACACCTCGTCAGCCCCTACGCCACTGGCACCAACCGCGCCGATTCGGTGTCCAGGGCGCTCCAGTCGTCGTGGCGGCCGTGGTGGTAGGGGAGGAAGACGTCGGCCGGGGTGGTGGCGACCGCTTCGCACTTGCCGATCAGGTCGCACTCCACGTAGGTGGCACGGGTGACGGAGCGGACCGGGAGCTCGTCGAGGGGGTCGTGGACGGTGCCGCGCAGGACGACCGAGCCTGCGCCCAGGAGGGAGGCGGTGGCGTGGACGTCGAACTTGGCGCGGGTGAGGATCGCGTCCTCCTCGAGGCCGTGGCCGTCGGCCGCCGGGCGGGCCTTGAAGTTGAAGTTGTAGCCCTCGGCGTCGAAGGCGCCCGTGTCCTCGTTCATCTCCGCCTGCAGCTCGATGATGCGGACGCCGCCGCGGTCGACGTAGCCGCGGAAGGCGTCGCCGCGCCGCACGAGGTTCGAGTCGGCGAGCTTCTTCGGCTCGCCGAAGAGGTCGCGGCCGTAGATCGTCGGCACGTCGTTGTCCATGTACATGGCGAGGACGTACTCGCCGTCGACACCGTCGTGCCGGGCGGCCACGTAGATCGCGCCGCCGTGGAAGTCGCCGACGCAGTTCGACTGCCAGCGTCCGACCATCGCCCGCACCCCCGGCGCCGCGCCCGGCTCGAGCGGCGGCGGCAGGACCGCGGCGACCACGCTCGCGTCGGTGAGGAACTCCACCGACAGCATCTGACCGCCTACGAATCGGGGGAAGCCGAGGGCATGCTCGATGCGGGCGATCTCCTCGGAGCTCTTGACGAATCCCATCTCTCCTCCTCGTTCGGATCGTTGAACCCGACCCTATGAGGCTCCGCATCGGCCATCGAGGAGAGATCGAGGATCTCTTGGTGGAGATCCAAACCGCGCCGCTCCCAGGCGGTGCGCCAATCGTTGATGTGCCGGCGCATGACCGCCGCGGCGGTGTCGGCATCGCGCACTTCGATCTCCTCGACGATGCGGCGGTGGTATTTCGTCGCGTGTTCGGCCATGTCGCGCGTGTCCATGAAGCGGTAGAGGGCCGGCATCAAGAGCTGTGAGACCGGCTCGCGGGCGATCACGAGCGCCGGATTGGCGGCGATCTCGGCCAGCATCGAGTGGAATTCGACGTCGAGCCGGCTCCACTCGGCGAGGTGTCCGAGGTGCTCTTCCTGCGCCGCGAGGGCGTTGTTCAGCTCCTTCAGGTCGCTGCGGTCGGCGCGGATCGTGGCGAGGCGGGTCAGCTCGGGGTCGAGCGTCATCATCGCCTCGTGCAGGTGGTGGAAGGTCACGTTGTGCTGGCGCAGCGCCTTGCGCAGCTCGCGGAAGCCGGGGTCCTCGCTGCGGTCGGCGACGACCATGATCCGCGGGCTCGCCCTTTCGACCAGCCCGCCCTGTTCGAGGATCCGCAGCGCCTCGCGCACGGTCGAGCGGCTGACCCCGGCCTGCTCGGCCAGCGCGCTCTCCGAGGGCAGGCGGTCGCCCGCGCGCAGGTCACCGGAGGTGATGCGCTCGCGCAGGAGCCCCGCGAGCTGCTCGTAGGCCCGGGCGATCTTGATCGGCTGGACGAGGGAAGGTCGTCCGCTCATGGCAGTTCCCGCGAGACAAACATGTCGACGCCAGAGAGACTATCCCTCGGCTACGAGGGCCTCGGCCGCCGCCGAAATGGCTTTGGAGGTTGGCAACAAAGCCTTCTCCAGGTCCGGGCTGAACGGCATCGGTACCGATGGCGTACCGAGGCGGCGGACGGGCGTCCTCAGTTCGTCGAAGAGCTCGTCGCCGACCCGGGCCGCGATCTCGGCGCCCGCGCCGAAGTCCTGGACCGCCTCGTGGACGATCAGCAGGCGGCCGGTGCGGCGAACCGACGCGACGATCGTCTCCCAATCGAGCGGCGCCAGCGAGCGCAGGTCGATCACCTCCAGCGAGGCGTCGCCCTCCGCCGCCGCGGCCAGGCAGGTACGCAGCATCTGGCCCCAGGTCACGACCGTCACCTGCTCGCCGGACCGGGCGACGCGCGCCTTGCCGAGCGGCAGCGGGTCGGCGTCGACGTCGCCCTTGCTGCCGTAGAGCCGGCGGTTCTCGACGAAGACGACCGGGTTCGGGTCGCGGACCGCGGCCAGCATCAGGTCGCGGGCGTCGGCGACGGTCGCGGGGAGGACCACCTTCAGCCCCGGCACGTGGGCGAACCAGGCCTCGAGGCTCTGCGAGTGCTGGGCGCCCGCCGCTTTCCCGGCACCGGTCTGCATGCGGAAGACGACCGGGATCTCGAGCGCGCCCGCGGTCATGTAACGGAGCTTCGCCGCCTGGTTCAGGATCGGGTCGAGGCAGACCCCGACGAAGTCCATGAACATGATCTCGACGATCGGTCGCAGTCCGGTCATCGCCGCGCCGACCGCGGCGCCCACGTACCCCATCTCGGCGATCGGCGTGTCGATCACCCGCTCCGGGCCGAAGCGCTCGAAGAGGCCCTTGGTGACGCGGAAGATCCCGCCGCCCGCGCCCACGTCGATGCCCATGACGACGACGCGCTCGTCCTCTTCCAGCGCCGTCGCCATGCCCTCGTTGAGGGCGTCGATGTAGCGGCGCTCGGCCGCCGCCTCAGTCGCCGAAGACATCCGCGTGGGCCTCCTCCGGGTCAGGGGCGGGGAGGGCGCGGGCCCGCTCGATCGCCGCCTCGACCCGCGCGCTCGCTTCCTCGCGGAGCCGCGTGAGCTCCGCGACGCTCGCCGCACCGCCCTCGGTGAGGCGCCGGGCGGAGACCTCGAGTGGGTCGCGCTCGCGCCAGCTCTCCTCCTCGCCCGCGGGCTTGTAGGGCTGCGGGTCGCCCTCGTAGTGGCCGTGCCAGCGGTAGGTCGCGGCCTCGATCAGGAAGGGGCCTTCGCCGGCCCGGCAGCGCGCCGCGGCCTCGCTGGTCAGCGCGTAGACGGCGGCGACGTCGTTGCCGTCGACCGCCGCCGCGTCCACCCCGTAGGCGGCGCAGCGCTCGACCACCGAGGGCACTCGGGTGAGCGTGCGGCTGTCGGAGAACTCGGCGTAGACGTTGTTCTCGCAGACGAGCAACACCGGCAGGCTCCAGATCGCGGCCAGGTTGACGGCCTCGTGGAAGGCGCCCTGGTTGACCGCGCCCTCGCCGAAGAAGGCGACGGCGACGCGCCCTTGGGAGAGGCGCTTGCTTGAAAGGCCGGCGCCCACGGCGAGCGGCAGGCTGGCGCCGACGATGGCGTTGGCGCCGAGGACGCCGTGGCCGGGGTCGGCGACGTGCATCGAGCCGCCCTTGCCGTGGCAGATGCCGGCGCCGCGGGCGAAGAGCTCGGCCATCATCGCGTCGACGTCCATCCCGCGGGCCAGGCAGTGGCCGTGGCCGCGGTGCGTCGTGGCGACGTAGTCGCCGTCGGCGAGCGCTTCGCCGACCCCGGTGGCGACCGCCTCCTGGCCGAGAGAAGTGTGGACGAAGCCGGGGATCTCGCCGTCGCGATAGAGCTCGGCGACCCGCGTCTCGAAGGCCCGGATGAGGGCCATCGTGGCGAAGAGGTCGCGCTCTGGGACGGGCGGCGAAGACGCCGCCTGGGCCTGTGCGTTTGTGCTCATTGTCGCCGAATATATGTCAGAGTGTCCGATTGTTGCAAGGCAAAAATCGGGTTTGACGGGGACATGTCCGCCCGATAGTGTCGATAGTCAGACGATAATTTGGAGTGGGCGGTCCGGGGAGGCCGCCGTGGGAAGAAGTCGTCCGGGAAGGGAGCTGCATCCGTTGATCACCGACGTGGTCCTGCCGCAGATGGGACTCGAGGTCGCCGAGGGCGTCGTGTTGGCGCTGCCGGTCGAGGTCGGCGCGACCGTCGTCGAGGGGGACGTCGTCGCCGAGGTCGAGACCGACAAGGCGATCGCCGAGGTGCCCGCGCCGCGCGCCGGGGTGATCACCGCGATCGAGGTCTCGCTCGAGGACACGGTGCCGATCGGGACGGTGCTGGTGCGGATCGGCGACTCGGTCGACGAGGTCGGCGAGCCGGCGACCGTGCCTGCCGTCGAGGCCGCCGACGCCGAGGCGGCCGCCGACGCCGACGCCGCGGGGGGGCCGGTCGACTCCGGC
>DASZUW010000145.1:0-3596 GCA_035547475.1 Solirubrobacterales bacterium | reverse complement strand
AGCGTCTGCCAGACGCCGGAGCCGACCCTGCTGAGCGCGATTTCCCCTCCGGCGACGCCGGAGAGGGGATCGGTGGCCTTGAGCGAGACGCGGGTCGGATCGGCCGCCGAGATCGGTTCGAAGCCGATCTGCGGGGGTTCGGGGTCGAAGCGGAGCTTCACCGGGATCGAGGCGTTCTGGGGTTGTTCGTTGCCCGCGGCGTCCCGTCTCCACATCGACAGTTCCCATTCCCCGGGCGCGGGGACGGCGATGCCGTCGAGGTCCGACACCCCGGCGCCCGCGCTTTCGCCCGTGGTGCATTCGCTGCCTCCCGCGCGGCAGAGACGCCAATGGGCGCCGACGATCGGCGCGCGGTCGGGTTCTGCCGGGTTCTGCCACGCGAGGTCGTAGCCGTTGCGGTTCCGCCACGCTTCGCCGCCCGCGACCGAGACCGGCACGGCGCCCGGAGGGGAGTTGTCGACGTGGACCGTCACCGGGGCGGAGTCGGAGGTGTTGCCGGCCGCGTCTTCGGCGGTCAGGTGCAGTTCCTGGGTCCCTTCTGGCATGTGCTCGGTTTCGACTTCGAGTTGGCCGGGGCCGCTCGGGCAGGGGATCCGCTGCGAGTAGTCGCAGTCACGCGATTCGGCGCGGCCGGGCCACGAGGGCCGGACGGACCTGATGCCGACGTTGTCGGCTGCTTCAAGCCCCAGGGTCTGCGTCCCGGCGACCCATTCTCCGGCGACCAGCGGGCCGCCCGGGGAGATCGAGACCGACGGCGGAGTTTCGTCCACCACCGTGGCTTCCGCGGTGTAGGTCTGGACGTAGTTGAGGCCTCGTGCGGAGCAGGTGGACTGACCGGCGCCGCCTTTGCAGATCACCCTCTGGACGACCGCCGTCGTCCCTTTCACGTTGTAGCCCTGGGGCTGGGGCCAACCGCTCGCCTGCGCCTCGTCCGGGCGCGGACAGTTCTTGTCGGCCCTGACGTTCTTGATCGGGATCGCCTGTTCGTTCGGGGTCACCGCGTAGATCTGCAGCGCGTAGCGGCAGTCGCGGCGGTGAAGGGTGCCCGACCAGCGGTATCGCGAGAAGGTCGTCCCGGGAGGCGCCACCATGACGAAGGCAGACTGCGAGCCCTGCGGTACGCGTCCACTGCCCGACACATTGGCGCTGACCAGGCCGCGGAGCCCCGGCCCCTGCGGGTTGCAGGCGCGGCGCCAGCGCATCCCCCGCGAGGCGAACTCTTCGAAGGCGGGGGTCGCGTATTCGCCGCCGTCGGCGGCGCAGTCGGTGATCGTGAATTCGCCTGCCGAGGCCCGGACGGGGTGTGCAAGGGCGAGGATGGCCAGGGCGAACGCGATCGACACGATCGCCGTGCGGGTGAATCGGATGGTTCTCATCTTGGGATACCTCGGCTTCATGGTTCGAACTCTTCGGGTGAATTGGCGGGAACGGGCTTGGGCTTCGCGCCGCCCGCGCCGGAGGAGGACGACGACGACGAGTTCGTCGTCCTCGCCGCGTCGGTCACGCCGGTCCCGGTTTCGACGACGGGTTCAGGTTCGGGTGCGGCAGCCACCGCTTCGGGCGACGGTTCGAACTCCCCTTCGGGTCGTTCCGGGGGCGGCTTCGCCTTCTTCACCTCCGGTTCAGACTTATGGCTTTCGGGCGCGTGGTGCCGTTCGACCGGGTGTGGCGCCGGCGTGGGCGGCGGCTCCGAGGCTTCCGGCGCCGTCTGCGCGATCGGTTCGGAGGCCTGGCCTCCCGTCGGGACCCCTCTCGTGGGACCCTCCCGGCGGGGAGGAGGCTTGACGGCCACGACGCGATGATGCGCCGCCCGCGCCGGGGCGGTCCCGTGGTCTGCTTCCCCGGCGATCAGGGCGCCGGTCACCGCACCGCCCCCGATCACGCAGGCGGCGGCGATCGCTTTGCAGACTTCCATCGCCCGACCGCCTCCCTCGGCCGCCGCGGCGCCGGTCTGCGCCGCGCCGCTGGTGAAGAAGCTCCCGCCCAGATCGGACAGACGCCGACCGGCGCGGCCGAGCAGGGAGCCGGGATGGCGCTGGAGGTTCGTCACGGCGCGGACGCCGAGTTCGCCCGCGGCCTCGGGCGGGCCGGGGGAGGCGCCGTGGGAGAACGGCGAGCTGACCAGCTCGGCCAGGCGATGTCCGAGCTCCGTCGAATGACAGAGGGCGTCGACGGCACCTTCGATGCCGCCGATCAGCCGCAGGTGGCGCGCGCACCCGCCGCCGCCGATCGAGAGGAAGGCGGCGAGGCCGACCTCGATCGCCAGCTCGTCGCTCCACTCGACATCGAGCAGTCTGTGCAGGCGACGCCGGGCGGTCTCATGGGCGCGCTGGGCCTTCGACGCGGTCCAGCCCAGTCGGCGCGCCGCCTCCCGCACGCTTTCCCCCTCGAAGTAGGAGAGCGCGAGGAGTCGGCGCTGATGGTCGGGCAACCGTTCCACGGCCTCGCGCACCTTGCGGTGGCGGTCCTCGGCGAGGAACTCCTGCTCGGGCGTCCCTTCGTCCTCGCCGAGCTCGCCCACCCGCTCGGTGGAGACCATGCGCGGGCGCCAGTCCCGGGTTTCCAGCAGGCCCACCGTGCGGTGCCAGCCGCAGGTGACGATCCAGGCGACCGGGTTGCGGATCCGCTCGCCTTCGGCGAGCCGGCGGCTGTACTCGAAGCAGGCCTGGGCGAAGAGGTCCTCGCCCTCGCGTTCGATGAACTGCGGCGACATCCGTTTGCGTCGCAGCAGCTGCAGGAAGCCGAGCCGGGCAGCGTCGAACTGGGATTTCGCCAACTCCTCAGTTACGGCTTGTCTGTACATCGCGATCCTCCGAGACCGGGTCTTGAAAATACCTAATTTTCATCTACTGCTGCAACTTTCTTGCGCGGTTAGAGAGTGCCTGACTTCGCTCTGGCGGCCGTTCGGCGCGCGTCGGCACCCCCGTTGGCCAGCGCGGGAGGCATTTGCACCGGGTGCTGAGGAGATTTCTTCGGGGGTGGCCGCGGACCGGTGCACGGGCCTCGCGCGCTGGCCAGTGGGGGGCGAATGCGCGCCCGCCCCGAGAAGCCCGCCGGTCCCGCCCGCCTACCGCTCGGCAGGGTCGCCCTCGCCGTCTCGGCGCTGGTGCTCGTCCTCGGCGGCTGCGGCGGCGCCGGCGGACCGACGCGATCCCACCCCCACGCGGCGCTCCTCAGCGGCCGGCGCGGCCCGGTCCCGCCCGATCTGGGAGGCGCCGCCCGTCTGGCGCGGCGCTTCGCCCGCGTCTACGCCGCGGGTGCCTACCGGCGTCGACCGCCGGGCATCCGCGAGGAGAGTGCCGCGGTCCGCCGGGCCCTCTCCGACGCGGCGGGGAGGGTGCCCCGGTCGCGGCGTGGACTACGGCCGCGGTTGCTCGGGCTGCGCCTCCGGCTGGGCGGCGACCCCGGCGTCGTCGCCACGGCCTCGATCGGCGACGGTCGCTTCCCGCCGTTCTCGGTCGGCTTCACCGTCTCGCGCCGCGGTGGGGGCTGGCTCGTCACCTCGATTTCCCCGCCGGACTGAGGCGACGGGATGGAGGCCGCCGGCATCCCTGTCCCGCGCTCGCCGAAGCTCCTGCTCGGCCTGCCGCTCGCCG
>DASZUW010000144.1:0-3459 GCA_035547475.1 Solirubrobacterales bacterium | reverse complement strand
TGCCGGCAACGAGCAGCACGCTGCGGCGATCAAGGCGCATCGCGACAAGTCCTTCCACAAGGAATCGATCTTCGCCCGCTTCCGGCCGTACCGGTCGGAAGGGTCCTGGAACGGATCCGATCCGCTCGCCGCGGTCGAGCTACCGGAGCGCAGGCCGACGCCGGTGTGAGCGGGCTGGCGGACCTGCTGCCCCCACAGGCCGTCTGCGTGGAGGCGCGGCAGGATGAGGACGGGAGCGTCTGGGCGGCGGAGCGGGGGGCGGTCGCAATGGCGGTCGAGGCGCGGCGGCGCGAGTTCGCGACCGGCCGCTCCTGCGCCCGCCGCGCCTTGGCGGCGCTCGGCGCGCCGGTGACGGCGATCCCGCGCGGCCCGCGCGGCGAGCCGATCTGGCCGCGAAGGGTGATCGGCAGCATCACTCACTGCGCCGGCTACCGAGCCGCGGCGCTCGCCTGGGAGGACCGGCTGGCCGCGATCGGGATCGACGCCGAGCCGAACCTGCCGCTGCCGGCCCGGGTGCTCGAGCGGATCGCCGGCAGGGCCGAGCTTGGCCGGGACCGCGAGCTGCGGGCGGCGGCGGGTGTCAACTGGGACCGCCTCCTCTTCAGCGCCAAGGAGTGCGTCTACAAGGCCTGGTTCCCGTTCAGCTCCGAAGCACTGACCTTCAGCGACGCCGATGTCGTGCTCGGCACGGACGGTCGTTTCTGCGCCCGGCTGACAGCCGCGCGATCCGGCGCGCGCCGTGGCGGGCCGCTGCTCGAGGGGCGCTGGGCGCTCGCCGATGGCGTCTTGGTCACCGCACTGACCCTCTGAAGCGCCCGCCGCGTCGCCTGACCGGCCCGACCCTACGTCGAGAGCGGCACCGGGCTGCCGCAGTTCGGGCATCTCACCTCGGTCGCCACCACCTCGGTCGCGGGCGGCAGTGGGTCGAGCGAGGATGAGGAAAGCGCCGGGGCGGCCGGCGGCGTCCCGGCCCGCCCGGCCATCTCCTGCTTTTCGCGCCGCTCCAGGCGCAGCATCAAGCGCAGGTCGGCGACCGACCAACGGTGCGCGATCGCCTGGTCGAGCCAGTGGTCCTGCTGCTCGGGCTCAAGTGAGGAGAGCGCCTCGTGGTGGCTCCACGAGAGCTCCTCCCGACGTCGGGAGACGGCGAAGCGCGAGGCCACGTAGACCATGTTCATCAGGGTCTGCGCGTCGTAGCCGGTGATCTTCGAGGCCCGTGCGTAGCGTTCGCCGAAACGGGCGTTGCCGTAGCAGATCCAGTCTCCCAAGAGCCACTGGATGCTGCGGCCGACCGCGCCGATCCGCCTGCCCGCCGCGGTCCATTCCTGCGCGTCCAGGTCGTGGCGCGGGCTCCAGGAGATCGAGCCGGCCGCCTTGAGCCGATCGGGCGCAAATCGCTGTTCGATCGGGTCAGCTGCTGCGCTGTGTCCCATCTGGTCGCCCCCTGCTCAATCCCACTTGAGTTCCGCTCGAAAAAATTCGCTGTACCTTTTAAGACGCTGCGCTAATCAATAACAGACACAGCTTTCTCCAAATACACCAAAATGGCCAACCTGAGCAGACCGAACCTGCCCACCTGGCACTGTCCTACCGACTAATTGAGAGGCTTATCGACTTTTGCCTGAACCCCGCGTCGGCGGTAGATTCGGCGCTCGTGACGACCGGCGGCAGGGGTGTTCGCCGAGGTGAAGGAGGCGTCGTGAACAGACGCAAGAGCGACCACGCGCGAGCACTTCGCGCCGACCTCGCCGCACGGCTGCGTGCCGAATCGCCGCAGATCCGTCGTGCGATCTTCAGCCGGGTACAGGAGATCTCCGACCCGTCCGGCGAGCCCGACCCCACTTACCTCGTCGGCCTCGATGCCGCCGTCGCCGATGCCGTCGCCTACACGATCGAGGCGATCGAACAGGGGCCGGAGCCGCCACCGCGTCTGCCTCTCGTCGCGATCGACCACACTCGCCGCGCCGCCCGTGAGGGCGTCCGGCTGGACACCGTGTTACGGCGCTACGCGGCGGGCAGCAAAATCATCGAGGACTTCGTGATCGAGGCCGCCTCGGACCTCTCCGACATCCTGCTGCGGCAGGTCCTGAACGAACACGGCCACCGGGTCGAGCGGGTGATGGAGGCCGCCTCCGGCGCCTACGACGACGAGCTTTCGCTCGGCCGGCGCTCGGCGGGCCGGCGACAGGGCGAGCGCGTCGCCAGTCTCCTCGTCAGCGACGCGCGCGTCGCGCCACCCGACCTCGAATACGACTTCGACTCCTGGCACGTCGGCATCATCCTCTGGGGACGCGACGCCGTCCCGGCGGCGCGTCTGCTCGCCGAGCGCCTCGGCTACCGGTCGCTACACGCCGAGCGCGACGGGGGGTTGGTCTGGACCTGGCTCGGCAGTCGCAAGCAGCCGGCGATCGCCGACTTCGTCCGCTCGGCCCGCGAAGGGACCCCGGCGGGGACCTTCCTGACGGTCGGCGAGCCGCGCCGCGGCCTCGAGGGCTGGCGGCTTACCCACCGCGAAGCCCGCACCGCGCTGCGGGTGATGTGGAACGGACCGAACAAGGTGACCCGCGGCCGCGACGTCGTCCTCGCCTCCGCGGTGCTCTCCGACGAAGCGTTCGTCCGCTCGCTCCTCGATACCTACCTGGCGCCGCTCGAAACGAACGGGCGCCACGCGGGAGTCCTCACGGACACCCTGCGCGCCTTCTTCTCGACCGGTTGGAACGCGGCCGCCGCCGCCGAAGCCCTCGGCGTCGACCGCCACACCGTCCGCGAGCGGGTCCGCCGCGTCGAGAAGATCCTCGGCCAACCGCTCAGCACCTGCAGCGCCGAGCTGCAGGTGGCCCTCCAGGTCGCCGACCTGAAAGACCGCTCCATGGTCCTCGCCCTCTGAGCGCGTGCCTCGCCGAATCAACCAGGTCCCGGTGTCGTCGATCACCGGGACCTGGATCCGGCGGACGTCCGCCGAACGGCGAACCTCGATGTGGTCCCCATCATCGTCGGAACCGTTCTCAGAAGATCGGCAATCGCGGCGTCGGCCTCGTCGGCCTCGCCTTGGGCGCGTTTCTTGCGCTGCCGCTCGGCGTCCGGCAGCGGCGAGAGGCATCTGCCTCGCCTGGTTGGAGATGGATCGACATCCCTCCGCCGAAAGGGGAGCGCGTGTGGAAGTGCGGCAGGCCCGGGATCGGCTTGCCGACTTCGACATGGTCGCAGTAACGCGGCCGGGGGTCGACGGAGTCGATCAGCGCGGTGCCCGACGGGTGTCCCTCCGTGCCGCATTGGATGAGTGCGTCGGCGATGCCGTCGCGCGCGTCGATCACGTCTTCGCCGCCGCGGCCGAAGATCTCGTCGACGCCGCCCTGGCCGATGATGTGGTTGCCCTGGCCGTCACCGACCAGGATGTCGGAGCCCATCGTCCCCTCCAGGTCGCGGGCGCCGGAGATGCGGATCGGGCGGCAGCCGTGG
>DASZUW010000143.1:0-8527 GCA_035547475.1 Solirubrobacterales bacterium | reverse complement strand
CATCTACGACAACGTCGCCTTCCCGCTGCGCCAGCACACCGACAAAGGCGAGGAGGAGATCGGCGAGATCGTCAACCGCCGGCTCAAAGAGGTCGGCCTCTCCGAGGCGACCTACAAGATGCCGAACGAGCTCTCCGGCGGGATGCGAAAGCGCGCCGGCTTCGCCCGGGCGCTGGTGCTGGAACCGGCGATCGTGATGTTCGACGAGCCCGACTCGGGCCTCGACCCGGTCCGCACCGCGCTGCTCTGCGAGCTGATCCGCGAGATCCACGCCGAGAACGGGGGCTGTTACCTGGTGATCAGCCACGACCTCAACACGGCGCGCCGCATCGCCGACTTCATCGCCGTTCTCTGGAGCGGCAAGATCGTCGAGTCGGGTCCCAAAGAAGAGGTCTTCGACTCCTCCAACCCGTTCGTCAGCCAGTTCCTCCACGCGGACGTCAGCGGCCCGCTCTCGATGGACTAGGCGCGGGTGGGGCGCCGCCGCCCGTTCGGGGCGATCGCCGCGTGGTCGGTGCGCCACGCCCGCGCCGTGCTCCTCCTCGCCGGTGTCCTCGCGGTCGCGGCGGCGGTCGCGGCGACCCAGGTCCACACCGACGCGGGCCTATCCACGCTCGCCGACAAGAGCGACCCGACCTACGAGGCGACCCAACGGGTGCGCGCCGAGTTCGGCGAAGAACCGGTCGTCGTCCTGGTCAAGGGCAGCCTGCCGAAGCTCCTGCTGGGCAAGGACCTGATCAGGCTGCTGCGGCTCGAGGGCTGCCTCTCGGGCAAGGTGCCGAAGGGGGCGAAACCGCTGCCCGGCGCCTGCGCGGAGATCGCGGCGATGGAACCGGTCTCCTTCCTCGCCGGCCCGGCGACCTTCCTGAACGAGGCCGTGGTGCAGATCGACGACCAGCTCGAACGCCTCGCCAAGACCCTGCCGCCGGAGAAGTTCGACGAATACCTGCTCGCGGTCGCCTCGAAATACGGCATCACCTCGGCGCCTAGCATCGAGAACGAAGAATTCGTCGCCACCGTCGTCTTCGACCTGGCGAAGGCGCGCGGCACGCCGAAGGCGCGGCTGGCCTACCTCTTCCCGAACTCCCACTCGGCGCAGATCGTGATCCGCCTGAAGCCCGACCTCGGTGAAAGCGAACGCCGGCGCGCGATCGGGCTGATCGAAGACGCGGTCGCCGAAACGACGCCGCGCAAGGCCTGCGGCACCGAAGGCAAGGCCGAACCGTGCTTCGTCCTGCAGGGGGGCGAATACGTGGTGACCGGCGCGCCGGTCGTGGTCGACGCGATCGCCCGCGCGCTGAAGGACGCGCTGCTCCTGCTCTTCGGCGTCGCGATCGTCGTGATGGCGATCGTCCTGGCGCTCGCCTTCCGCAGCCGCCTGCGCCTGCTGCCGCTGGCCCTCGCGCTCGCCTCGGCGGCGCTCGTCTTCGGCCTCCTCGACCTGGTCGGCGGCGCGCTGACGATGGCCTCGGTCGCGGTGCTGCCGATCCTGATCGGGCTCGCCGTCGATTACGCGATCCAGTTCCAGGCGCGCCTCGACGAGGTGGAGGCGACGGGTGCCGCGGGCGCGCGGCGGCGCGCACCGCCGCCAACCTCTCGGGGCCGACGATCGCCACCGCCTGCGCGGCGACCGCCGCCGGCTTCCTCGTCCTCCTCCTCTCCCCGACGCCGATGGTGCGCGGTTTCGGCGTCCTCCTCTTCGCCGGCGTCCTCCTGGCTTTCATCTTGGTGCTGACCGCCGGGTTCGCCGTCCTGAGCATGCGCCCCTCGGGCGGGTGGCGCCGTGGGGGGAACCATCCTGAGGAAGCTTTAGCTACCGGAAGGATGGTGGGGCCCCACGGCGACAGGACCCGCCCGCTGCAAGCGCTCGTCTCGTTCGCGATGGCTCGACCGGTTTTCGTCCTGTCCGTGGGCGTAGCTCTTGCCGCTGCCGGATGGGCGCTCGGCACCCAGATCGAGACCGTCAGCGAAGTCCGCCAGCTCGCCCCCCACAACCTGCGCCAGGTCGAAGACCTGAACGCGTTCACGGAAGCGACCGGCACCACGGGCGATCTCGAAGTCCTGGTCGAAGCCCCCGACCTCACCGATCCGGCGACGATCGAATGGATGGCCGGCTTCAAGCGCCGCGTGCTGAGGGAAGACGAAGTGACCGCCGGCCCGGCGCTGTCGGACTTCCTCACCCGCGGCGGGAAGGTGACGAGGTCGGGGATCGAAGCGACGCTGGCGGCGATGTCGCCCTACTCGCTGCGCCAGGTCGCGCCGCTCGACCCGCGGACCGGCAAGGTCGGCCACCTGGCGCTGATCGGGTTCGGGATCAAACAGAAATCCCTGGCCGAAGGGGAACGTCTTCTGGACAGCGTGCGCGCGCAGGTCGGGACCCCGCCGCCCGGCGTCTCGGTCCACCTCGCCGGCCTGCCGGTGATCGCCACCGAAGCCGGCTCCGAGCTTTCCTCGAGCCGCTACTGGCTCGCGCTCGCCGGGCTCGGCGCCGTCGCGCTGGTGCTGCTCGTCCTCCTGCGCTCCCTCCGCCGCGCGCTCGTCGCGCTGCTGCCGACCGTCCTCGCCACCGGCTGGGCCTCGCTCCTCGTCTGGCTGACCGGCATCCCGCTCAACCCGATGTCGGCGGCGCTCGGGGCGCTGACGATCGCGATCGCGACCGAGTTCGCGGTGATCCTCTCCGGCCGCTTCGAGCAGGAGCGCTCGATCGGGGCAGACGTCGTCGCCGCGCTGCGCCGCGCCTACGCGCGCACCGGCGCCGCCGTCCTCGCCTCCGGCCTCACCGCGATCGCCGGCTTCGCGGTCCTCGTCGCCTCCGACATCCGCATGCTGCGCGACTTCGGCGCGGTCACCGTGATCGACCTCGCGGCGGCCCTGCTCGGCGTGATCGTGATCCTTCCGGCGACGCTCGTCCTGCTGGAGCGGCGGCGTGCCCCCGACGGCGGAGCGCCGCGCTCGTGAAAGGCGCCGCCAACCGCTACTCGCTCGCGGTCGGGCTGATCTTCCTGGCGCTGATCGTCGTCGCCACGATCCACACCCTGAACGGCGGCGGCGAACGAACTTTGGGCCTCGAGGAGCAGCCGCCCCGCTGGCCGCTGCCGGAGTTCGCGGTCCCCGCCGCGGCGGGGCAGCTCGAAGGCGACGCGAACGTCTACCAGGACGACTGCGAAAGCTCCTCGCTGCCCTGCCCGGACGACGCCAAGCGGGTGCCCGCCTGCCAGATCACGACGCCGGGCGCGATCCGCGTCTGCGACCTCTTCGACCGCCCGCTCGTCATCTCGTTCTGGTTCGGCACCACCGGCACCTGCGAGGCACAACAGAACGTCGTCAGCACCGTCGCGGCGCGCTACCGTGGACGGGTGAACTTCCTTTCGCTGGACGTGCGCGATTCGCGCGGGTCCGTTCGCGAATTGGTTCGCGAACGGGGGTGGGAGATGCCGGTCGGATTCGACCGCGACGGCGCCGTGGCGGCGCTCTACCGGGTCGGCGGCTGCCCGACCTTCGCCTACGCCTACCCCGGCGGCACGCTCCAGAGCGCCTCGATCGGCGAACTTGGCGTCGGGGCGCTCAGCCAACATGTGGACGAACTGCTGAACGCGACGCGGGTGGCTGAAGGGGGCTAGAGATGGCGACCGAGGGTGCACGGGCAGCGATCGGGTGGGAGCCGGCGCCGAGACCGGGCTGGGTGGCGCCGCATCTGGAAGCGGAGTTCCCGGGGCTCTCGTTGGCGACGGTGGAGGTCGACGGGCGGCCCGGGCGCAGCCCGGAGCCGGTGCGCCGCCGGCTTCGCGACCTCTCCGACCGCCTCTTCGGCGCCGAGGCGATCCGCCTGCGGGGCAGGCCGATCCCCTGGGCCTACCGGGTCTTCTACCGGCAGATCGGCCTCGATCCCGACCGCGACCGCACGCCGGTCGAGCAACTCGTCCTCGACCGCCTCCAGGACGGCGGCTTCCGCAGCCGCGGGCTGCCCGCCGACGCGCTGACGATCGCCACGATCGAGACCGGCGTCGCGCTGCGCTGCTTCGACGCCGACCGGCTGGAGGGCGAGCTCTGCATCCGTGACGCGGCGCCGGGCGAGCGGCTGCCGGGCCGGGCGAGCGAGCTGGCGACCGGGACGCTGACGATCGCCGACGAGTCCGGCCCGGTCGGGCTCCTCTTCGGCGAGACCGCGGCGGGACGCGAGGTCGAACGCGACAGCCGGCGGATCGCGATCGCCGCGGTCGGCGTCGGCGCGGTGCCATCGATCAGTATTGACGAGGCGTTATGGATTGCCGCGGCGACCCTCGAGGCCGCTTAGAATCGGGCCATGCGGGGTGTGCTCGACAGAGTCGCGGTCGACGAGGGTCTGGCCCGCGCCGAGCTGCGCCGGCAGATCGGGCGGCTGGAGCGCGAGCTCGCCGGGCTGGTCGCCGAGGGGCTGGGCCGCGTCGACGTGCCGCACCGGGTCGGCGCCTCGGGGCCGCCGCGCGTCCTCGACCTCGGCGCGCTGGAGGAGGTCCGCGACGCGCTCGCCGGCCGCGTCGCCGAGGCGCGCCGCGCGCTACGGGAGCGTGACGCCGTCGAGGAGGCCAACCGCGCGCTCCTCGCCGCGATGCTCGCCGACCCCGCCGCCCACCGCTGGCTGCGGATCAGCCGCGCCGACGTCGGCGAGCCGGGCTGCGGCCACTGGCACTCGCGCCCCGTCCTCGGCCCGCTCGGGATGCTGATGGGCTGGTGGCGGGTCAAGGTCTCCTCCGGATGTCCGACAGGCGCGCGGCTGGCGGCCGCTCCCCGCACGTCTCCAAGGCCGACGAGCGCCCGCCGGCACCGTGGGGCAACGCTCCCCTCGCCGAGCTCGCGATCCTCGCCGGGATCATCTGCCTCGGCATCGGCATCTTCGGCTCGCACGAGACGCTGATCGGCGTCGGCGTCGGACTCGCCGCCGTGGGCGGCATGGAGGTGGCGATCCGCGAGCACTTCGCCGGTTATCGGTCGCACACGACCCTGCTGGCCGGCTTCGTCTTCGTCGTCGTGGTCGGCGTCCTCTTCTACGCGGCCGGGCTGGTCCTCGCCTACGCCCTGCCGATCGGCGCCGTCTGCTTCGCCGTCGCGTTCTACCTCGCCCGCCGCGCCTTCCAGCGCGCGTCCGGGGGGCTCAGCTTCCGCATCGGCGGGATGCGCGGCTAGCGCCCATTGTTGATGGGCCGAAAAGTCCTGATATAGAGGACTTTTCGGCCCATCGACGTCGTCTGGCTCAGGCGGTGGCGCGGGGGGTGCCGGAAGAGCGGGCGGCCAGCTCGGCGGCGAGCATCGTGCGCTGGCGCGGGGTGAGGGTCCCCAGCTGCTTGTTCTCGCTCATCGACAGCGGCATCAGGAACTTGCGCGCGCGGGTGCGGCCCCAGCGGCGCTGGCTGGTCAGGAGCTCGGAGATCGTCATGCTCTCGGTCTGCCATGGACAGTCGCGGACGACGTCGGCGGGATCGAGCTCACCCCGCGCCACCGCTCGCTTCAGCTCGGCGCGAGCAAGCCGCACGGAGTTGGCGCGTTCGAGCGCCCTCATGTGCTGGGGCGGTTCTGGAGATGCGGTCGTCGATGCGGGTGCCATGGTGGCAGCGTCCACTGGACTCCTCCCTTCAAAAGGAATCGTTAACTGGGTGGTCTTCGCCGGCCGTCCACCTTCAGTTCCCTGCCTTTCGTCGGACCCATGAGGCCGGTCCGGCATTCCCCTCGCGGTGGCGTCGGCGAGGAGACGAAGCTACGTCTTCGAGGTGGGGGCCGTCAACCCGCGTTCGGCAAATCGGCGTCCGACCCGGTCGCTAAGAGCAACATTTTCGGGCGAGTCCGTGAAGGTCTCTATCCGCACAAGTCTGAACTTACCCCCGGTGGGGGATGTCAACTGGCGGTTAACCAACCGTTACAGTCTCGGCAGCTCCGGGAAGTCCGCGATCGTCCGCTCGATCGTCGCCAGGGCGGCGTCGAGGTTCTCCCTCGTGTGGGTCGCCATCAGGCTCGTCCGCAGCAGCGCGCCGCCGGGCGGGACGGCGGGGTGGATCGCGACGTTGGTGTAGACGCCGGCGTCGAATAGCGCCTTCCAGAGGAGCACCGCCTGCCAGTCGTCGCCGACGACGACCGGCACCACCGGGGTGGTGGCGACGCGGCCGTCGGGGAGCGTCCCCGGCTCGACCACACGGAGGCCGAGCGCGCGCAGGCCCTCGCGCAGGTACTCGGCGTTGCCGAGCAGGCGCTCGAAGAGCTCCGGGCCCTCGGCGCGGATGACGCGCAGGGCGGCGAGCGCGGCGCCGACCGCGGCGGGGACCGCCGAGGCGCTGAAGATGAAGGCGCGGGAGGAGACGCGCAGGAACTCGACGACGTCGGCCGGGCCGGCGATGAAGCCGCCGCAGGAGGCGAGGCTCTTGGAGAAGGTGCCCATCCGCAGGTCGACCTCGTCCTCGAGGCCGAAGAGCTCGGCGGCGCCGGCGCCGCGGGCGCCGAGGACGCCGGCCCCGTGCGCCTCGTCGACCATCAGCCGGGCGCCGTAGGCGCGGCAGAGCTCGACGATGTGCGGTAGGTCGCAGACGTCGCCCTCCATCGAGAAGACGCCGTCGACGACGACGAGGACGCCGCCGCCGTCCTCCGCCGCGCGTCCCAACATCTTCTCCAGTTTGTTCATCCTGTTGTGGCGGAAAGGGCGCAGTTTCGCGCCGGAGATGCGGACGCCGTCGAGGATCGAGGCGTGGTCGCCGGAGTCGCAGATGACGGTGTCGGCCGGGCCGAGGATCGTCCCGATCGCGCCGACGTTCGCCTGGTAGCCCGTGGTGAAGACGATCGCGTCCTCGGTCCTCATCCATTCGGCGAGCTCCTTCTCCAATTCGAGGTGGAGCGGCGTGGTGCCGTTGAGGAGGCGCGAGCCGGTCACCCCGGTGCCGTAGGTCGCGAGCGCGTCGCGGGCGGCCTCCTTCACCCGCGGGTCCCCGGTCAGGCCGAGGTAGTTGTTGGAGCCGAGCATGATCGTCTCGCGCCCCTCCATCTCGACGACGGGGCCGGCCTGCGAGGTGAGCAGGCGGAAGTAGGGGAGGAGGTCGTTCTCTTTGGCCGCTTCCAGCTGCTCGAGCCGGTCGTGCTCGCGCGCCTTGGCGAAGACGTCGACCGGCGCCTTGGTGGTCTCGCTCATCGCCCAGAGTCTAGGTACAGGGGCGGTGGAAAGCGCATAAACCCGCTGTTTGCGGGGTTCCTGGAGGGCTGGGGCGGAGGCGACCTGACCCCTCGTTATCTTGGGTTCGGTGAGTGCCCACCACCTTGACGGGGAGATCGTCGCCGAGGAAGACGCGTCCGCGGAGGACGCCGTCCACCCGGTCCGTCCGCTCCCCGATCCGGCGCCCGAGGCGGCGCTGCCGGTCCTGCGCGGCGAGGTCCGTAGCGCGGCGCTCGCCGCCGCCGGCGGGGTGCTGACCGGCGCCGCCACCGTCGCCGCGGTCCGCGCCGTCTCCTCGGTGGGCTCGCGCGGGGGCGGCTCGCGCCGGCTCCTGAGCAGGCGCCGGCGGCCGGGCAAGGTGATCGCCAGCCGCTCCTTCATGGTCGACGTCCACCTCCTGGATCGATAAACCGGTGGGCGGGTCGAGGACCGCCGGAGGCGTCGGCGGGTCGGTGCTCGAGGTCGAGGTGCGGCCTCCGTCGCCGTTCCGGCTCGGGCCGGGCAGCGCGGATCGGACCCTGCGGGTGCAGGGGGGCATCGCCACCCGCCTCCTCACCGTCGACTGCGCCCCGGTCCTGGCGCGGGCGTGGATGCGTGGGCCGGGGCGGGTCGTCTTCCGCGCCGAGGCGGTCGACCCGCGCGCGGTGACGATCCCGGTTCCCTGCGAGGAGCCGCGGCCGGCGGGACGGGCCGAGTTGGCGACGGCGATCGAGCGGATGCGCTTCGCGCTCGGCGTCGACGAGGACATGTCGGCCTTCCACCAGCGTTTCCGCCGCGACCCCTTGGTCGGCCCGATCATCCGCCGCCGCCCCGACTTCCGACCGCGTCGCCGGCCCTGGCCGTGGGAGGCGCTCGCCCAGGCGGTCTGCGGGCAGCTGATCGAGGCGAGCCGCGCGGCGGTGATCGAGCGCCGCATCGTCGGCCGCTGGGGCGCGCGCCTCGGCGAGGGCCGAGGCGCCCTCCGCGACACCCCGCCCGCCGCTCTGATCGCCGGCCGCGCCCCGGCCGAACTCGAGTCGATGGACCTCTCCGGCGGCCGCTCGGTGGCCCTCCGCAAGCTCGCCGTCGAAGTCGCCCGCGGCCGCTGCGACCTCGCCTCTCCCGACTCCGACGCCCGCCTCCTCGCCATCCCCCAGGTCGGTCCCTGGACCATCCAATGCCTCGCCCTCTTCGGCCGCGGCGACATGGACGCCCTCCCCGCCGGCGACCTCGGCTACATCAAGCTGGTCGGCCACCTCGCCGGCCTCGGCCGCCGCGCGACCGTTCCCGAGGTCGAAGAGTTCTACGCGCCGTACGAGCCCTATCGGGGGTTGGTCGGCTCGCTGACCCTTGTAGGCCTCCACCGGATGGTGTCCGAAG
>DASZUW010000142.1:0-4123 GCA_035547475.1 Solirubrobacterales bacterium | reverse complement strand
CCGCCTCGACCAGGCGGCGGCCCTCGGCCACGAGTGGATGTTCCGCGGCGCTCACTCGGGCGGGATCTCCTTGAACGTGTTGGCCAGCTGGATGCCCTGGCTGCGCCGGTAGATCGTCACCCCGGCGTACCAGACGACCGCGATCATCGGGGCGACGAACGCCTTCAGCATCGGCGCGACGCCGACTTCCCCGCCGAACCCGGTGTGCAGGGCGGTGTAGATCACGAACGCCCAGGAGACGGCCGAGACGGTCGCCACCCAGGTGATCACCGGCAGGCCGAGGAAGCGGGCCGCCGCCCAACCGGGCGCGTCGCGGTGCAGCTGCGGCCGCGTCCACGGCAGGAGCGCGGCAGCGATCGAGACGACGATGAACGCCAGCCCCATCACCGCGATGATGTTCAGCAGGAACGCGCCAAGCCCCTGATAGATGTTCAGGTAGTTCAGGAGCTCGATCACCAGCGCGATCACGATCGTCGCGATCACCGGGGTGTGGAAGCGATCGGAGACGTCGGTGAGCCGCGTCGGGGCGAGGCGGTCGAACGACCAGGCGAACAGGTTGCGGGTGCCGAGCATGAAGCCGGTCGGCGTCCACCAGAGGATCGCCAGCAGGAACGCGCCGACGATCAGGATGCCGAGGATGCCGCTGCCGCCGGGCAGGAAGTTCACCATCGAGGGCAGGTCGGGCGAGAACGGCAGGTGCCAGTGTTCGGAGCCTTCGCCGAGGCCCATGAAGACGGTCGCGCCGAAGAACTTGAACCCGTAGTACTTGTAGATCAGGGCGACGGCGATCATGTACACCACTGCCGCCGCGATCAGGCCGCCGATGATCGAGGTCGTCGCCGTGCGCCGCGCGTTCTTCACCTCGCCGGCGAAGTAACCGGTCCACTGGAAGCCGGTGTACACCTGGAAGCAGTAGACCATCGCCGCCAGCGTCGCGCCGAGCGCGATCGAGCCGCCCGCGTCGAAGCCGAGGCCGTGGGCCTGGTTGATGATCCCGTCGTAGGAGGTGCCCGAGGACGAGTTCCAGTGGTTGATGAAGTCGCTGTGGCCGCTGAACAGCATCAGGCCGAGCCAGATCAGCATGCCGATCCAGGTCAGCACGAAGGTGACCCGCATGTAACGGGCGACGGAGCGGACGCCGAGGATCATCAGCCCGGCGAACGCCGCCGTCAGCAGGGTCGAGATCAGCATCATCTCGCCGTTCGACGGTTCGTTGATCCACTTGCCCGAGATCCCCGCCACGTAGCCGAGCGCGGGCATGACGATCGACAGCATGAAGGTGAAGTTGAACGCGACCCAGGTGAGGAAGACGAACGTCAGCGAGAAGTTGACGATGAAGCCGAGCGCCGGGTGCAGGGTCCTCGACACCCACACGTAATCGCCGCCCGAGCGCGGCATCAGCGCGGTGAAGTACAGGTAGACCAGGCCGAAGCAGGCGACCAACGGGGTCGCGATCGCGAACGAGACGAGCATGTTCGCGTGCGGCCAGAATTGCGGCGCGAAGCCCATCACCTGGGTGATCCCGACCGGGATCAGCACCGCCGAGAAGACGAGGTTGAAAGCGTCGAAGGCGCTCAGCTCGCGGACCAGGCCGGTCGCGTTGCGCGTGAACAACTGGGGTTGGGACGTCTGCGTGTCGTTTGCCATCCGGTTATCTCTCCTTCTGACCCGAGGGGTCAGTCCATGAACGCTCCACCGTTCACCGCGACGGCCTCACCCGTCACGAACGCCGCGTCCTCTCCCACGAGGAACGCGACCACCCGCGCCACGTCCTCGGGCTGCTCGAGGCGGCCCATCGGCGTGTCGTCGAGCCACAGCTGCTTCACCGCGTCGGGATCGGTCCCGCGCAGCTCGGCCTCCCAGGCCAGCTCCCGGTCCTGCATCGGCGTCGCCACGTACCCCGGGCAGACGCTGTTCACCCGGATCCCGTCCGGCGCCAACTCCAGCGCCATCGCCTGGGTCAACCCGACGACGCCGAACTTCGAGGCGACGTAGTCGGCCAGGTATGGGACCCGCCCCTGCTTCCCCGCCATCGAGGCGGTGTTGACGATCACTCCGCCGCCGCGCTGTCGCATCGCCTGCGCGGCGACCTGCCCGCAGATGAAGACGCCCTTGAGGTTGACCGCGAGGCTCAGGTCGAGCTGCTCTTCGGTCACCTCGGTGAAGCGCGCCATGTGCGAGATGCCGGCGTTCGAGCACCAGGCGTCGAGGCCGCCGAGCTCGGCGACGGCTGCCGCGGCGGAGGCCTCGACCGAGGCGCGGTCGGTGACGTCGACGGCGCGGGCGATCGCGCCCTCGCATTCGGCGGCGACGCGTTCGGCGGCGGCCTGGTCGAGGTCGGTGACCAGCACCGCGTAGCCGCGACCGGCGAGCTCGCGGGCGATCGCGGCGCCGATCCCCGACCCGGCCCCGGTCACGACGGCGACCTGGCGCGCGGCGCTCATAGGGCAACCTCCCCCTTCGGGGAGAGATCTCTCTCCCAAGTTGGAAAGTCAGAGAGGGAGACGCCTGGCCGAAGGCCAGGCCCCCGATCAGACTGACCCGCGCATAGAGCTGACCACCGCCGAGAGAGCGCCTGTCGCGCTTGCCGCGTAGACGGCCCTCGTGAGACCAGCGCCTCTCGGCGGTGTGAGGCACCCGGAGCGGCAACAGGGCGTTGCGCCATGGAGCGCCTGCCTATGAGCAACCGCCACGGTACCTCCCGGTCGGCCCCTTTCAAAGCGACCTCAGAAGAGGAGGAGGACCTATGGCTGCAATCAGCGGGATCGACTGGGCGTCCGAGCACCATGACGTGCATGTCGCCGACGAGACGGGGACGGTGCTGGAGCGACGCCGCTTCGCCCATACCGAGGAGGGGGTCGGCGCCCTGATCGGGCTGCTGGTCGACCGTCGCGTCGAGCTGGTCGCGATCGAGCGCCCCGACGGCCTCTTGGTCGGCAGGCTCCTGGCGGCGGGCCTGCGGGTGATGGCCGTGCACCCCAACCAACTGGCCGCCGCCCGCGGGCGCTTCCGCGCCGCCGCCGGCAAGTCCGACCGCTTCGACGCGATGGCGCTCTGTGAGCTGGCCCGCACCGACTCCCACCGCTTCCGGGTGCTGGCGCCGCTCGGCGACGAGACGCTGGCGCTGCGCTCGTTGGTGCGGGCACGCGAGGACCTGGTCGGGGCCAAGGTGGCGCTGGCCAACCAGCTGCGCGCCCAGCTCGATGCCTCCTGGCCCGGTGGGGCCAAGATCTTCGCGTCGATCGACTCGCCGATCGCGCTCGCCTTCCTGGCCCGCTACCCCTCGGCCGCCGAGGCCCGCAGCCTCGGGCCCAAGCGCCTTGCGAGCTTCCTCGCCCGCCACTCCTACTGCGGGCGGCGCAGCCCGGAGGAGCTCCTGGCGAGGCTGCGTGGCGCCCCCGTCGCCGCGCTCGGCGAGGCCGAGTCGGAGGCCCGGCGCACCGCCATCGCCGGCCTGGTCGCCGCGCTCGCCCGGATCGTCGCCGAGATCCGGCGCCTCGAGGCCGAGATCGCCGGCGCCGTGCGCTCCCACCCCGACGGTGAGATCTTCCTCTCCTTCTTCCGCGACCCCAAGAGCGTCCTGACCGCCGCGGGGCTCCTGGCCGAGATCGGCGACGACCGCGGGCGCTATCGCGACGCCGACTCGCTCGCCGCCGACGGCGGCGTGGCGCCGGTCGCGGTGGAGTCGGGCAAGAGCCGCCACGCCAGCTTCCGCTGGGCCTGCGACAAGCGGCTCCGCGCCCACCTCGGCGTGCTCGCCGACGCCACCCGCCACTGGCACCCCTGGGCTGCCGACGTCTACCAGCGGGCCCGCGCCCGCGGACAGGATCACCCCCACGCCAACCGCACCCTGGGCAAGGCCTGGACACGGGTCCTCTGGCGCTGCTGGCAGGACGGGGTGCCATACGACCCGGCCAAGCACGGCAACCTGCGGCGTCTCGAAACGGCGGGGGGTTGACACAGGGCGTCTCACGAGCCCACCTCGACGACGATCTTGCCGCCGGCCCGGCCCTCCACCAAGGGCACCAGCGCATCGTCGACGACCCGCTCGATGCCGACGACGCGGTCGAGGACCTGCGAGGCGAGGTCGGTCTCGGCCAGCACCGCGAGCGCCTCGGGCCGG
>DASZUW010000141.1:0-3814 GCA_035547475.1 Solirubrobacterales bacterium | reverse complement strand
AGGACTTTGCGGCCCAACGACGTCGCTATCGTCACCGCCCGTGAGCGACGGCTGGCGACTGGTGCTCTACCTGCACCTCTTGGCGATGGCCTTCTTCGTCGGCGGCCAATTGGTCTTCGGGCTCGCCGTCGTCCCGCTGATGCGCGGGGAGGGGGACCGAGAGCGACTGCGCGCCGTCGCGCGGCGCTTCGGCTACGGCTCCCTGGGCGCGCTCGTCGTCCTCGTCATCACCGGCTGGGGACTCGCCTCGCACTTCCAGCTCTGGGACAGCTCCACGCTCCACTGGAAGCTGGCGCTCGTCGCCCTGGTGATCGTCTTGGCCCTCGCCCACC
This sequence comes from Solirubrobacterales bacterium, assembly GCA_035547475.1. GTDB lineage: Bacteria > Actinomycetota > Thermoleophilia > Solirubrobacterales > 70-9 > VAYN01. Next base: position 3,482 of record DASZUW010000141.1, on the reverse strand, counting down.
TGCGCTGGGCGAGACTCCACGCGCTTCAGGGTGGGATTCTCGTGGCCTCCTTGGTGATCGTGTACCTCGGGCTCGAGTTGGCGACCGGCGGCGCCTGAGGCCCCACGCCGCCTCAGGACGGAACCACCGCGATGTCCTCGAGCGCGAACTTGCCGTTTGCCTCCTCGGGGTCGCCGAGCGGGTAGCGGCCGCTGAAGCAGGCGTCGCAGTGGTCTTCGGGGCTGCCGCCGATCGCCTCGTAGACGCCCTCCATCGAGAGGTAGGCGAGCGAGTCGCAGTCGAGCTCGTCGGCGATCTCCTCGATCGTCCGCCCGTGGGCGATCATCTCCTCGCGGGTCGACATGTCGACGCCGTAGTGGCAGGGGTTGCGGATCGGCGGCGCCGAGATCCGCATGTGCACCTCGCGCGCCCCCGCGCCGCGCAGCATCCCGACGATCTGGCGGGTGGTGTTGCCGCGCACGATCGAGTCGTCGACGACGACGATCCGTTGGCCGGCGACGATCTCCGGCAGCGGGTTGAACTTGAGGCGCAGACCGTGCTTGCGGAGCTCCTGGCCGGGCTGGATGAAGGTGCGGGCGACGTAGCGGTTCTTGATCAGCCCGTCGTCACGGGGCAGCCCCGAGGCGCGCGCGAACCCCGCCGCCGCCGGGTTGCCGGAGTCGGGCACCGCGATCACCAGGTCGGCGTCGACCGGCGCCTCGCGCCAGAGGATCTCGCCCATCCGCCCCCGCGCCTGCTGCAGCACGTTGCCCTCCATGCGGCTGTCGGGGCGGGAGAAGTAGATGTGCTCGAAAACGCACGAGGAGCGCTTCACCCCGCGCACGACCTGCCGCGTCTCCAGCCCGCGCTCGGTCAGGCTGACCATCTCGCCGGGGTGCACTTCCCGCATCAGCTCGGCGCCGATGATGTCGAAGGCGCAGCTCTCCGAGGCGACGACGAAGCGGTCGCCGAGCCGGCCGAGGCTGAGCGGCCGGATGCCGTGCGGATCGCGGAAGGCGACGATCGCGTGCTTGGTCATCACCACGGTCGAGTAGGCGCCCTCCAGCCGCGGCATCACCTGCTCCACCGCGTCCTCGATCGTCTTCCCGTCGTGGGACGAGAGGAGCGCCGCGATGATCTCCGAGTCGCTGGTCCCGCGGAAGTCGATCCCGCGCTCCTTCAGCTCGCTCCACAGCTCGACCGCGTTGGTCAGGTTGCCGTTGTGGGCGAGCGCCACCTCGCGCCCGTCGTCGCGCCAGACCGGCTGCGCGTTCTCCCACGAGCCGCCGCCCGTGGTCGAGTAGCGCACGTGGCCGATCGCCATGTCGCCCTCGAGCGCCCGCAGCTTCTCCTCGTCGAAGACCTGGGACACCAGCCCGGCGTCGCGCAGCGTCGTGATGTGGCCGCCCTCGCAGGTCGCGATCCCCGCCGACTCCTGCCCCCGGTGCTGCAGCGCGTACAGCGCGAAGTACGCAAGCCGTGACACGTCGTGGCCCGGCGCGTAGACGCCGAAGACCCCGCATTCGTCGCGGGGCTTGTCGCGGTCGGCCGGGAACCGCTCGGAAGTGGTCAAGGAGCGCGCTTTCCTCTTCGGTTGAGACGACGGGACGCGCAGGCGGATCGCCTACCCCGGGAGGGTAGCAGTGGGCGGGGACCGGCCGGGCCCGACCGATCCCCCCAATTTGCGCCTCTGCGCGCCCCGCTCAGCCGACCCGCGCGCCCACGTCGAAGGCGGGCAGGCCGTCGATGCTGACCGCGTTCTTCTCCTCCACGTACTCGACGATCGCCGCCTCGCCGCCCGTGCGCATCTTCTTCTCGGCCCATTTCTCCGCGTGGACGCGCTCGCCCTCGTAGCTCATCAGCGGCACGCCGTAGCCGCAGGAGTCGGAGATGCGCTCGACCGCGACCACGACCACCGCCCGCCGCGCCGCCTCGACGTCGTGGGAGGGCTCGAAGTCGGCCCGCGCGCAGAGCCCCTCGAACCGCGGATCGTCCGCCGGCACCACCTCGCCGCGACCGTGCAGCCGCAGGATCCGCGGCGGCCCGTCGAAGGCACAGAACATCACCACGATGCGCCCGTTCTCGCGCAGATGCGCAACGGTCTCCGCGCCCGACCCGACCATGTCGAGGTAGGCCACGGTGTGGTCGTCCAGCACCCGGAAGGTCCCGATCGGCCCCTTCGGCGACACGTTCACCCGCCCGTCGGCGGCGAGCGGCGCGGTACCGACGAAGAACAGCTCCCGCTTGCCGATCCACTCGCGCTGGTGCTCGTCGATGCGCTCGTAGACCTTGCCCATGACCTGACCGTACCAGCGCGTGGGCGACGTTCCGTGACGCCGCCCACGCTCCCGTGGCCTACGTGCGGCGATGGCGCGGTTTCGACTTCAACTGCCCGGGCACCTTCACCGTCAGGTTCGTGGTCGTCGCCCCCGGCGCGCCGGCCGTGAGGGCAAGAGTGAGCTTCTTGCTCTTCGGGAGCCGCTGCAGCGCCTTCTTCAGCTTCGCCGGGAAGAGGACGGTGAACTTCGCCAGGGTCCCCGGGGCGACGATCTGGGTGCCGCCGCTCAACTTCGCGCTGGAGCCTTTGCCCAACTTGACGCTGCCGGCGACGGTGACGTTTGCCTGGGCGCTGGCGGTGAGGGCGACGGTGACGAACCCTTTCTTGGCCAGCGCCGTCGCGCCGAGGGTGATCGGCGCGGCCGGCGGCGGCGGCGCCGGACACGTTCCCTGCGCCGAGGCGTCGGTCGGGCATTTGTCCTGCGTCTCGTCGCCGTAGCCGTCCCCGTCGGCGTCCGGCTCGACCGTGACGGTGATCGGGTTCTGGCGCCCCGGTTCCAGTGCGAGCGTCGAAACGATTGCCCCGACCCCCGGATCGCCGGTTACGCAGAAGAACGCGCCGATCGCGGAAAGGCCTTCGACCGAGGCAAAGAGCGAGTTGCCGAGCAGGTCTCCACTCTTCACGGGGACCCGGGTGGGATTGGTGAAGACTCCGATGCCCACAGTCTTGAGGTCGCTTTCTCCGACGACCTTGAACTGACCCGGGCCGGCGGCCCGTTCGAAGACCTTCAGCTTGGCCTGCAGGGTCACCGGCGGGGCCGTCCCTTCGATGCCGATGGTCCAACTCGTGCGCCGGCGCTGGGAATCGCGCTCGGCAGTGGATAGCCGGCCGGGTTCCTCAGCGAGACCACGGCGAAGCCCGCTTCGGCGCGGCCAGCTTTGCAGTTGTTTCCGACCAAGGTCGCGGCCGAGTCACCGGAAGCCCCGACGAGCGATACGGCGATGACGACCACGGCGAGGACGCAGGCCCACGTCTTGCGGAACTAGGCTCTTTTCTCCCCTTCTGAAGAAGCTGACGAGGTGCCGTCGACTGACGACGGCGCCCGCAACCTACGGACCGGCTTCGAGCCCTTCAAGAAATCTGAGACCGAAACGCGACCCCCCGTATCGGCTTTTTCTGGGGGCGTCGTGACCGTGACCTCCGCGCTGCAGGACTTACTGTCGTC
>DASZUW010000140.1:0-9752 GCA_035547475.1 Solirubrobacterales bacterium | reverse complement strand
CATGGGGGTCACAGCCTGCCAGGACCCCCATGAGGCGCCCAGGACACCGTCCCGCCATACGAACCCCTGTGGACGGCCCGAGCCGACCTACCCCTGCTCCCCGCCTTTCTGCCGCAAGAACCTCTGAAACTCCCGCGCGATCGAATCCGCGCTCGGCAACTCGTCGACCTCGTCGCTCAGCATGTCGACCTGTTCGGCCTCGATGCGTTCGACCAGCTCCTCGATCTCCGGGTTGGCGGCGACGGCGCGGCCGATCTGCTCCTCGTAGTCGGCGGTTTCCTCCTCCAGCTCGGAGGCCTCGACCGCGATGCCGGTCATGCCCTCGAGGCGGCGCAGGAGAGCGAGGGCCGCCTTCGGGTTGGGGACGGCGGCGACGTAGTGGGGCACCGCCGCCCAAAGGGAGGCGGAGTCGATGCCGGTCTGGTGGCAGAGGTCGTGGACGACGCCGACGATGCCGGTCGGGCCCTCGTAGTTGGAGCGCTCTAGGTCGAGCTCGTCGACCAGCTCCGGCGAGGAGGCGAGGCCGGTGATCGGCACCGGCAGGGTGTGGGATACCTCGGCGATGAGCGAGCCCAGTGTGATGACGAGCTCGACTTCGAAGGCGTCGGCGGCGGTCGCCACCGTCTCCGAGAAGGTGCGCCAGCGCAGGTTGGGCTCGGTGCCGTCGAGGAGCACCAGGTCACGGTCGGCGCTCGGCACGCGAACCGCGATGAAGTTGTTCTCCGGCCACTCGATCCGGCGCGTCTCCCCCGCCGCCATCGTGATCGTCGGGCGCGTCGACTGGAAGTCGAAGAAGTCCTCGGGGTCGATCGAGGCGATCGGTTCGGAATCGAGCGAGTTGCCGATCGCGGCCAGCGCCGTCGACGCCGCCGCGGCGGCGTCGTTCCAGCCGCGGAACGAACAGATCATGACCGGGGAGCGGAGCTTCGGCAGTTCGGCTTCCCATCGCAAAGAATCCACGAGTTCAGCGTAGAGGATGGCCTACGCGGCGCGGGCGCGGCGGACCAGGTGGGCGGCCATGAAGAGCGCCAGCGCGGCGAAGGCGAGCTGCAGCGCGCGCTCTGGCAGCAGGTTCGAGGCGGCGACGCCGGCGAGGACGCCGAGCGGCGAGAGGGCGCCGATGATGAGGGCCTCGCGCAGGCGGACGTTGCCGTAGCCGCGCTGGCGGGCGGCGCCGACGAGCGCGACGATGACGATCATCAACAGCGAGGTCGCCTCGCCTTCCACCTGGCCGAGGCCGATGAAGACGGTCAGCGCGGGCACGAAGAGGACGCCGCCGCCGACCCCGACCAGCCCGCCGGCCAGGCCTCCGGCGACGCAGACGAGACACGCCAGGGCCTCGTTCATTTGACGATCAGGTCGACCGCCACGGCGACCAGGAGGAGGGCGAAGAGGTAGGAGACCGCGCGCTGCGGGATGCGCTGCTGGATCGCCGTGCCGAGCACGACGCCGAGCACCGCCGGGATCGCCAGCAACAGCCCGGTGACGACGTGGACGTTGCCGTAGAGGCCGCCCTGGGCGAGCGCGCCGAGGGTGCCGACGATGACGATCGCGGCCAGGCTCGTGCCGGTGGCGAGGCGCTCGCCGAAGCCGAACCAGAGGATCAGCAGCGGCACGATGACGGTCCCGCCGCCGACCCCGAAGAGCCCGCTGAAGGCGCCCGCGGCGGTGCCGATCACGGCCAGTCGCAGCAGGTCGCCGCGACCCGCCGCCGCGTCAGAGTTCGCCATGCCGCGATACTAAGAGGCCGATGGCGGGTGAATCCCAGACCACGACCGCGGCCTGGCAGGAGCTGCTCGAGCCGCTGCGGGCGGAGCCGGGCAAGGCGGCGATCCTGACCGACTTCGACGGGACCTTGGCGCCGATCGTCGAGCGCGCCGACGACGTGGCGCTGCCGGACGCGGCGCGGGCGCTGCTGCCGCGGCTGGTCGAGCGCTACGCGCTCGTCGGCGCGATCTCGGGCCGGCGCACGGCCGACGTGCGCGACCGGGTCGGCGTCGGCGGCCTCGCCTACGCCGGCAACCACGGCCTGGAACTGATGATGCCGGGCGACGCCGAGCCGAAGCCCGACCCCTCCGTGGACGGGCGCGAGGGCGACACCGCGGCGTTCATGGCCGCGGTCGAGCCGGCGCGCCTCGACGCCGCCGGGCTGCGGCTCGAAGACAAGGGGCCGATCCAGGCCCTCCACTGGCGCGGGGCCGCCGACGAGGCGGGCGCCGAGGCGGCGGCGCGCCAGATCGCGGTCGAGGCGGGCCGGGCCGGGCTCGAACCGCACTGGGGCCGCAAGGTGCTGGAGCTGCGGCCGGTCGGCGGCGGCGGCAAGGGCGCCGCGGTGGCCTCGATCCTCGCCGGCGACGGCGTCGACCGCGTCGTCTACGCCGGCGACGACCGCACCGACGTCGACGCCTTCCGCCGCCTCGCCGAGCTCCGCGACGCCGGCGAGCTCGTCGCCGCGGTCCGCGTCGGCGTCCTCTCCGCCGAGGGGCCACCGGAGGTCGCCGAGGAGTCCGACGCCACCGTCGCGGGCCCGGCCGGCTGGCTCGAGATCCTCACCTGGCTGGCGGAGTAGCCCGTGCCCTACACCGACCTGCTGCGCGCCACGGTCTTCCTCACCGGCGCCGAGGCGACGGTCCTCGGCGCGATCTCGGCGATCGCGGTCGGCGGCGAACCGGGCGGCACGACCGCGGTCGTCGCCCTCGCCTGGTGGGCGATCGCCCTCATCCTCGGCTTCTGGCTCGGCCGCCCGGAGCGCGCCCGCGAGGACATGCGCGACCCGCTCGCCCGCGCCAAGACGGCCACCGCCCTCCCCTCCCAGGCGCCCGCCCGCATCGCGATCCAGCGCCTCTGGCCGATCGCCGCCACCGCGATCCTCGCCGGCGGCCTCGGCCTCTTCTTCCCCGGCGTCGCGATCATCGGCACCGGTTATGCCCTGATCGTCTCCCTCGCCTGGCACACCCGCGAGGCCGCCGTCCAGGCGATCGAGGAGCGCGACGGCGTCCGCTTCTTCGTCGTCCCCGGCAGCGCCCTCAAACCGGTCCACCTGGTCCGCACCCCGGGCCTGCGCAGCGACCGCCTGCACGCGGCCCCGTAAGGCCACCACTGTCTGCATCCGGGGGCGCTATCCGCCCCAAACTGCAGACGGTTACTTCTTCAGGCGCTTGAACTCCGCCCAGCTGCGGGTGTTGGCGACATCGGCCTTCGTCAGCCAGGCGCGGCGGGCGGTGGCGACGGCGTATCGCATGTTGTCGAGGGTGTCGACGCCGTGGGCGTCGGTGTTGAGGACGATGCGGACGCCGGCGTCGGCGGCGAGGCGGGCGTGGCGGTCGGAGAGGTCGCGGCGGTTGGGGTTGCCGTTGATCTCGATCATCGTGCCGGTGCGGGCGGCGGCCTCGGCGACCGCCTCGACGTCGATGCCGTAGGGCTCGCGGCGGCCGATCAGGCGGCCGGTGAGGTGGCCGATGCAATCGACGTTCGGGTCTTCGATCGCGGCGACGACGCGCGCGGTCATGTCCTTCGCGGAGACGTTGAAGGACGTGTGGACGGAGGCGACGACCCAGTCGAGCTCGGCGACGAGGTCGTCGGGATAGTCGAGCGTGCCGTCGAGGCCGATGTTGATCTCCGAGCCGACCAGGAGGCGGAAGCCGCGGCTGCCGTGCTCCTCGTTCCAGGCGCGGACCTCCTCGATGCGCTTGCGCAGCGCGTCGGGCTGGACGTCGTCGCCGAAGCCGTGGCTCGCCGAGTGGTCGGTGATCGCCATGTAGGCGTAACCGCGGTCGCGGCCCGCCGCGGCCATCTCGGCGAGCGAGTTGCGGCCGTCGGAGAGCGTCGTGTGGGCGTGGAGGTCGCCGCGGACGTCGGCGAGCTCGACCAGCTCCGGCAGCTTGCCCTCGCGCGCCGCCTTCAGCTCGCCGCGGCCCTCGCGCAGCTCCGGCTCGATGTAGGCGTAGCCAAGGCGGGCGTAGACCTCGTGCTCGGTCTCGCAGAGGGTGACCTCGTCGGTCTCGGTGTCGGTGATGCCGTGCTCGGAGACCGAGAGGCCGCGCTTCACCGCGTCCTCGCGCAGCGCGATGTTGTGGGCCTGGGAGCCGGTGAAGTGCTGGAGCAGGTTGCCGAAGGCGGCGGGGGGGACGATCCGCAGGTCGACCATGATGCCGTTGTGGGTCTGGGCGCGGACGCCGTTGCGGCCCGGTTTGCCGGCGGCGGCGATCAGCGGGTGGTCGGCGAGGAACTGGGCCAGGTCCTTGCCTTCGTCGGCGGTCGCGATCAGGTCGATGTCCTTGCAGGTCTCCGCCCAGCGGCGGACCGAGCCCGCGACCTCGACCCGGTGGGCCCCGGGGTGCTCGCGCAGCGCCGCCGCGAGCTCCTCGGCGATCGGCCGCACGGTCGAGAGCAGCAGCCGTCCCGGGCCCTCCCCGGGCTCGCCGAGGCGCTCGAGCGAGGCGAGCACGTTCTCCTCGGCTTTCGGCCCGAGGCCTTTGACGTGGCGGATCCGCTCTTCCTCGGCGGCCTTCTTCAGCTCCTCCAGCGAGGAGATCTGCAGCTCGTCCCACAGCAGGCGCGCGGTTTTCGGCCCGATCCCGGGGACGCGCGTCACTTCCACCAGGGTCGGCGGGAACTTCGCCTTGAGCTTCACCGCCGCCGGGATCTCGCCGGTCGCGAGCAGGGCGTCGATCTTCTCGGCGAGCGTCTTGCCGACGCCGGGGATCTCGGTGGCGCGCCCGGCCCGCGCCAGCTCCTCCACCGAGACGGGGCTTTCGCGGATCGCCTTGGCGGCGGTCGAGTAGGCCAGGACGCGATAACGGACCGCGCCGTCGAGCTCGTAGAGGACCCCCAGCTCGTCCAGCGCGGCGGCGATCTCGGCATTGGTCATCGCCTCAACCTACTAGCCTTGGGAGCCCATCCAGCGGCGCTATACTTTTTGAAGTATTGAGCTTCTAAACGCGATTCGGGAGAGCGATCACCGTGAGTGGAAATTTGGCCGACGTAACCGACGCCACCTTCAAATCTGACGTCCTCGACGCCGAGGGCGCCGTTCTCGTGGACTTCTGGGCCCCTTGGTGCGGCCCCTGCCGCGTCGTCCACCCGGTCCTCGAGGAGATCGACTCCGAGCGCGACGACCTCACCATCCTCAGCCTCAACGTCGACGAGAACCAGCAGACCGCCGCGCAGTACGAAGTCCTCTCGATCCCGACCATGATCCTCTTCAAGGGCGGGCAGATGACGAAGAAAATCGTCGGCGCGATGCCCAAGCGCCGCCTCGAGGCCGAACTGGAGCCGGCGCTCGCCTAGCGGCGGCGCCTCCCTCCCATGCCCTTCGTCGAGGTCCACTGGTACGAGGGCCGCTCGGACGAGCAGAAGGCCGAGATCGCCAAGCGCATCGAGCAGGCGTTGATCGAGGTCGCCGGCGTCGCCCCCGACCACTGCTGGATCAAGTTCTCCGACTCCTCGAAAACCGACTTCCTGATCAACCCGACGGGCGAGTAGCGCCCGTCGGTCAGACGGCTTTCGCCTCGGTGCCGAGAAGGCGCCGAGCGCCTACCTCGATCTTGATCTCACGATCGGGCGCGGCAAGCGCAGCCCGAGCCGCGGCCCTCAACGCATCAGCGTCAAGCTCGAAACGCTCGGCCGCCTCGTCGAGGGGGGTGATGTCTTTGTCGGCGCCAAGTAGCTGGATGCTGCCCGCAGCGCTCCCATGAACCCAGACCAGGCAGGTGCCGCCCGACAACTCTTCGACATGGTCGCCCTCCTCGAAGTGACGGAATTCACCGAATTCGAAGAGAAGCGAATGCCCCTCGCTGTCGTAGTCGACTTTCATCCACGCTCCTTCTCAAAGACGGTGATGATCACGTCTGGGTCATCCGCCGCAACCACTACGCAACAACGCTTTCCCGAGATAAATCCACTGTAACCGGATTGCCATCTCGATCGAGATCCTGCGCGAACTTATTTCGCACAGCGGACTCCACTTCCTGAGTGGTACCGCCGATCTGACGCAGCTTGTTCTTGGCGTGACGGGTGAATCGCACCCACGCCCAAGGGCCTGGACGGGGGATTCTGTCCCCCCTTCAGTCGCTACAAAAGCCCGGCTTCGCGGAAGTCGCTTTCGATCATCGGCTCGAGGGTGCGGGCGAAGGTCGCGGTGAGGTGGGATTTGTCGCGGTAGACGAGGGCGTTGCCGATCACGGCGCGGCAGACTCCGCTCGGGCAGATCTCGTCGTCGAGGTCGATCAGGTGGGTGCTCGGGTCGGCTTTGGCGGCGCGGACGTCGTATTCGCGGTCCCATTCGTGGGGGCGTTCGAAGGCGCAGCGGTCTAGGTGCTGGATGTCTTCCGACACGCAGCTGGGGACGTCCTGTGAGGAAGCAGGGGTGTCGCGGATGACGACGGTGCCGGCGCCGGCGGCCTGGATGCGGTCCAGGGTGCGCAGGTAGCCCGCTTCCATCGCTTCGGCCGCGGCGTCGCCGCCGAGCTCTTCGCCGTCGGGCCCGTAGGGGACGTAGACGGTGTCGCCGCTCATCACCACGGTGACGTTTCCGCCGCCGCCCGCTTCGATCCGTTCGAAGGCCGACTGGCGCCAGGTGTCGCACTGGGAGTACTCGCGATCTTCGACCATGCTGCGCACTTCCAGTTCCTCCGGCGGGCATTCGGCCTTGGTCAGCTCGATCAGGCGCCAGTGGTGGATTTCGGCGAGTTCCTCGAGGGCCGGGAAGTACTGCATCGCGTGCGAGTCGCCGAAGAGGATCAGCGTGCGTTCGCCTTCCGGGTCGCCGAAGAGGCACTTGTTCGAGTTCGTCCCGTCGATCCCGACCAGGCAGCCGGAGTAGAAGCCGCGCGAGCGGTCGGCGCGGGCGCGGAGCGGGTTCGGGCGCAATGCGGTCGCGGTTTCCTGCGGCACCGGCTGGTCGGCGAGGGCGGCCGCGCCGGGCACGTCGGAGAGCTTCGCCAGGCGCACGGTGGGCTGGCTGTCGCGGAGGCCGATCCCGACCGCCAGCGCGATCGCGGTGCAGGCGAGGCCGAGGGCGAGCGCCCGGTTCGGCAGCCGGCGCAGCGCCGGGGCGCGCCGCACCGGGTCCTCGATCAGCGTGTGGGTCAGCTGGGTCGGCACCCAGGAGGCGGCGACCGCGGCGAGCCCGGCGGCGACGGAGAGGCGCGGTCCCCAGATCGCCGCCGCGAAGACGATGAACGGCCAGTGCCAGAGGTACCAGGAGTAGGAGATGCGCCCCACGTAGCGCACCGGCGCCAGCGCGAGGACCCAGCCCGCCCCGGCGCGGATCGCGGTCACGCCGCGCGGCGTGCCGGCGAGCGCGGTGCCGGAGAGGATCAGCGCCGCGGCGCCCAGCGTGGGCACCAGCGCGGCGGTCCCGGGGAACGTCGTGTCCCCGGTGAAGGCGAAGCTCGCGTAGACGATCGCCGCCACCCCGGCCCAGCCCAGCGCCACGGCGCCGAGGCGGGGCAGCCGCACCGCGCCGAGCAGCGCCAGGGCGGCGCCGAGGCCGAGCTCCCAGGCGCGGGCGAAGGTCGAGAAGTATGCGAACGCGGGCTTGTCGTCCGTCAGCGCGATGCCGTAGAGGAGCGAGCCGACGAGGATCGCGACCAGGGCGACCCAGAGCGCCGGGCGCACCGAGCGGCCGCGCCGCCGCCAGAACCAGGTCACGGCCAGCATCAACCCGGGCCAGACGACGTAGAACTGCTCCTCGATCGCCAGCGACCAGAGGTGCAGGACGGGGCTCGGTTCCAACCCTTGCGCGAAATAGTCGACCGACTGCGCGGCGAAGTGCCAGTTGGCGACGTAGAGGGCGGAGGCGATGATGTCGCCGGCGACTTCGGTGTTGCGCAGCGGTGACAGCAGGATCATCGAGAGCACGCCGACCGTCGCCAGCAGCACCGCCGAGAGCGGCAGCAGGCGTTTGGCGCGGCGCGCGTAGAAACCCCGCAGGGAGATCGTGCCGGTGCCCTCCAGCTCGCGGACCAGCAGGCCGGTGATCAGGAAGCCGGAGATGACGAAGAAGACGTCGACCCCGACGTAGCCGCCGGCGAGGAACGGCACCCCGGCGTGGCAGAGGAGCACGGCGACGATCGCGATCGCGCGCAGGCCCTCGATGTCGGGGCGGAAGCGGCGCCCGGACTCGGCTTCGTCAGGATGTTTTCTTGAGTCCATCGGTCAACTTGAGCTTACGGTGTGGCGCGGCCCGGCCGGCGCCGGGGCTCACCGTTCGGCTTCCGCTTCGGCTTCGGCCGTGGCTTTCGCTTCGGCTTCGGCTTCGCTTTCGACGCCCATCTTGCGGGCCGCGATCCGCGCCAGCCACTGCATCGCGCGGGTGACGAGGAACGGGCGCACGCGCTCGGTCGTGTGCCCACCGGCCACCATCCAGAGCCTTACCCGGGGGAAGCGCGCGGCGAACGTTTCGTTCATGGATGGTGGCACGACGTTGTCGGCGCGGCCCTGGATCACCAGCAGCGGCGCCCGCTCCGGGCGCGCCGTGGGCGACAGGCGCAGGCGGGCGGCTTCGTCGACGCCGAGCGCGTTCCAGTATTCAGGGCCGTACTTGCCGGTCGGCCATTCCCAGGTCGCGAGGTCGGAGACCGGCGCCTTCGCGACCCCGGCCGACACGAGGTCCTGTCCGGAGAGCAGCGCGGTGAGCGTCCCGCCCGCCGAGGAGCCGTAGGCGTAGACGCGGTCGAGGCCGAGCTTCTGGCGCAGGCGCCGCGCTTCGGCGCGCACCTTCGCGACCGCCGCCGGCAGATCGTCCAGCGGATAGGTGACGTAGTGGGGGACGAAGCCCGCCGCGACGGCGGGACCGCGGGTCAGCGGTTCGAACGTCGGGTCGTCGTAGAGGAAGGAGCCGCCGTGGATGAGGAGGAGCTGGGCCCGCTCGCTCGAGCCGAGCACGCCCGCCCCTTCGCCGGGGACCTCGCCGTATCCGGGTTCTTCGGCGGGGGCGGCCGCCGGCAGGACGGCCGCGAACGCCAGCGACACCAGGAGCGGTGCGAGAAGTCGCCGCGCGCGCCTCAAACCGGCTGGACCGAGATCCGCAGCTCGCGGGCGTCGATGGTCGCGCCGGCGGCGGCGCCCCCCGCACCGTCCCCGTCGCCGAAGGTGACGCTCCTCGCCAGCACCTCGCCGGCGATGTAGGGCTCGTGCTCCCGGGCGACCGCCAGGAGCTCGTCGTCGCCGCCGAGGCGCAGCTCGATCCGGTCGGTGATCGCGAGGCCGGCGTTCTTGCGCGCGTCCTGCACGGCGCGGACGATCTCGCGGGCGAGGCCGGCGCGGCGGAGCTCCTCGTCGATCTCCAGCTGCAGGGCGACCGCGTGGCCCGCCTCGGCCTCGACCTCGTAGCCCTCGAGCGGCGCGAGGGCGAGGATCAGGTCGTCGGGGCCGAGCGTGTGGTCGGTGCCGTCGATCGAGATGCCGACCTCGCCCCCGTCGGCGACCGTCTGGGCGACGCGCGAGGCGTCGAGCGCCGCCACCGCCGCGGCGACCTGCGGCATCTTCTTGCCGAAGCGCGGGCCGAGCGTGCGGTAGTTCGGCTTCACCGTGTAGGAGACGAGCTCGCCCTCCTCGGAGACGAAGTCGAGCTCGTTGACGTTCAGCTCGGCGGTGACGAGGTCGGCGAGCGCCTCGATCGCGGCCCGCTCCTCCTCGTTGGCGACGATCACCGCGCGGCGCAGCGGCTGGCGCACTTTCACCTTGCCGGCGGAGCGGGCGGCGTGGCCGAGGCGGACGGTGCGCTGGACGGCGGCCATGCCGGCTTC
>DASZUW010000139.1:0-10130 GCA_035547475.1 Solirubrobacterales bacterium | reverse complement strand
TCGTCACGACGGCTCACCTCGGTGACACATCCTTGGGCCTTCCGTCGCCCTCCCGTGACCCTGCGGCCACGGTCCTGATCCGCTCCCCGTGGACCCGGCCCTCTCGGCCTCCGTCGACTCCGAGGTTCGAGCGGCGGCACTGTGCGGCCAGCGATGAGCTGCGGGGTCGGGACCGGGCCGAGCTCGGGGACTGATTCTCTGGCGCGCGGGGACACGGCAGGCGAAGGGGGGTGGGTAGGAGCCGGAGACGACGCGGCCGCATCCCAGGCGACCGGCGAGGGTTCGCTCGGCATCGGTGGGGTCCTGAGCCGGCGGGCGCCGGCGCTCGCTGGCGGGTCGGTTGCGGCAACGCCGCTTGCCTCGCAGGTCTGGAGAGCAACTTCCGCGGCGTTTGTCCGTTTAATCCCCTGAGGCATGACCTCGGGATCCGGTAAACGCCTTTCCGCCCGGCTGCTGCTCGGCGCCGCGCTGCTCGTCGTCGCCCTCGCGGCGTGGGTCGGATCCGCGGCGGCGCGCGGCGGGCGGACCGTTCACTACGCCGGGCGGGCGGTCCACGTGCCGGCCGGCTTCAAGGTGGTGCGCGTGGGGCCGCACTCGCGGACCTGCGTGCGGCTGGACCGCCGCGTCGTCTATCTGGGGTCGCCGTCGAAGGAGCAGCGCTGCCCGGCCGGCCCGCTCCTCGGCAGGCACCGCGCGATCGTCGTCACCCCGAGCGGCAGGCGCGCCGCCGCCTCCTCGCTGGTGCGCCCGCGCCCGGCAGTCCGCGCCGCCCGCGCGAGCGCCGCCCGCGCGAGCAAGGCGCCCGCGACCGGCTCGGTCGGCGGCTCGGTCTTCACCGGCCTCGGCTTCGACACCTGCAGCGCCCCCTCGACCAAGGCGATGGCCGCCTGGGCCGACTCGCCCTACCGCGGCGTCGGCATCTACATCGGCGGCGAAAACAGCGCCTGCTCGCAGCCGAACCTGAGCGCGAGCTGGGTCAGCGCCCAGACCACCGCCGGCTGGCACCTGATCCCCACCTACGTCGGCCTGCAGGCCCCGACCTCCAGCTGCAGCAGCTGCGCCAAGCTGACCGCCGCGGGCGCGAGCTCCCAGGGCGCGGCGGCCGCCGAAGACGCGGTCACCGAGGCGGCCGCGATCGGCATCGGCACGGGCAGCCCGATCTACTTCGACATGGAGGCGTACTCGCCGACCACGAGCGCCACCAACGCCGTCCTCACCTTCCTCGCCGCGTGGACCGAAAAGCTCCACGCGCTCGGCTACCAGTCGGGCGTCTACTCGTCGAGCAGCTCCGGCATCGCCGACCTCGCCGACGCCGACGGCACCGGCTACGCCTCGCCCGACGACATCTGGACCGCCAACTGGAACAACGCCGAAAACACGCTCGACCCGGTCGTCCCCTCCACCAGCTGGGCGAACCACCAGCGCATCCACCAGTTCCGCGGCGGCCACGACGAGACCTACGGCGGCACCACGCTCAACATCGACAGCGATTACGTCGACGGCGCGACGGTCGGCGTCGGCACCCCGCCGGTGGGCGAGAGCGACCCGATCGGCTCGCTCGAACTCACCAGCTCCCCGGCCGCCGGTCAGGTGCACGTGAAGGGCTGGGCGCTCGACCCCGACGCGCCGACCGAAACGCTCGCGATCAACGTCGTCGTCGGCGGCCGCGCGGGCCAGAAGGGCGTCGAAACCTTCGAACTGGGCCAGGTCGCCAACCAGGAACGCGCCGACGTCGCCGCCTCCCACCGGCTCGCCGGCCCCCTGCACGGCTTCGACACCACGTTCTTCACGATCCGCTCGGGCCCGGAGCCGATCTGCGTCTACGCCCTGAACGTCGCCCTCGGCGGCAACCGCCTCCTCGGCTGCAAGACCACGAAGATCCCGGTCGCCGTCGCCTTCACCCGCCTGAAGGCGATGCCGCACGGGATCAAGGTGACGCTCGCCTGCCAGTGGCCCACCGGCACCTCCTGCCCCGGCCACCTCGGCCTCCGCACCACCTACAGGATCGCCACCCCCCGCCGCCACCGGCCGCCCCGGATCCACGCCGTCACCCGCTCCCTCGGCTCCCGCACCTTCCGCCTGAACGGCGGCCACTGGCACACCTTCTACCTCCCCCTCACCCCCGCCGCCCGCAGACTCCTGCGGGAACGCGGCAAGCTCCGCACCCAGGTGATCGCCGCGATCCCCGGCGGCCGCCGCGGCGCCGGCCTCCCCCTCGAAGCCCCCGCGCCCCGGCGCTAGGCGGGCATCAGGCGCCCGGGCCCTCGGGGGCAAGGGCCTGTCCCACAAACCCGTGACCGAGGTCGAACGTCGTCACGAAGACGCCGGGATCTCCACGCTTCCTCCCGTGTTACCCAACACGCACGGCGACGTGGGCGACCCTCGTTATCAATAGGTTAACCAGGGTCGCCCGCACTTCCTACTCCCCGAGCGCCTTCCGCAGGCGCGCGATCTCGCCTTTCAGCTCCAGTAGCTCCGCCTCGAGACGGTCGAGGCGCGCGACTTCGTCGGCGGCCTCGGCGGGGGTCGGCGAGTCGGCGACGGTGACGAGCTCCTCGTCGGCGGGACCATGGTCGCGGGCGGGGTCGGGGGCTTGTGCTTCGCCTCCGCCCAGCACCTGCTCGTAGCGGTCCTCCTTCTGGCCCGGGCGGCGGGGGTGGCGGACGACGTAGCCGCGCTCGATCAGGCGCTCGAGGACCTCGTGGACGGCGGCGAGGTCGGCGAAGCCCTGCAGCCGCTCGGTCCGGCCTTTGAGCTCGCCGGGGGTCTGCGGGCCGCGCAGCATCAGGACCGCGAGCACGGCCAGCTCGCCGTCGTCGACGCCGAGCGCCTCCGGCAGCAGGTGGCGGTACTTGCGCGCCCGCGACCCGGCGCCGCTGGCGAGCCGCGTCCAGCCGCGCAGCGCGGTCCGCCGCAGGGCGTCGGAGACGGTCTGCTCGTCGTAGTCGACGACCGGGTCGCGGTTCGTCGCCTGGTTGCAGGCCAGCCGCAGCGCGTTCAGCGACAGCGGGTAGGCGTCGGGCGTCGTCCGCTGCTTCTCCACCAGGCAGGCGACGACGCGGATCTCGATGGCGTCGGGCTCGGCAGGCATCGCTCGTCCCCGCGCGCTCCTACGCCCGGTCGGGCCGCTCGGGGTACAGCTCGTCGATCGTGATCAGGGCCCGGTAGGGCGCCCCGGCGGCGGCTTCGATCCGCTCCGCCCCGCCCGCCAGCCGGTCCACGACCGCGACCACGCCGGCGATCTCGAGGCCCTCCTCGCGGCAGCGCCCGATCGCCTCCGCGGTCGAGCCACCGGTCGTCACCGTGTCCTCGACCACCAGGCACCGCACGCCGGCCTCCACCGGCCCCTCGACCCAGCGCTGCAGCCCGTGGTCCTTCTTGGCGCCGCGCACGAAGAACGCGACCAGGTCCTCGCCGCCCGCCACGGCCAGCGGCGCGCACGCCGGCGGGATCGCCGCCGTCGCCGGCCCGCCGACCGCCGCCGCGCCCACCTCGTGCGCCGCCGCCGCGATCAGCTCCCCCGCCGCCCGGAACCCGCCCGGCCGCATCAGCGTCCGCCGCGCGTCGACGTAGTACTGCGCCGTCGCCCCGCTCGCCAGCGTCACCTCGCCGATGACCAGCGAGTGCTCGCGCAGTTCGGCGAGCAGCGTCTGCTTGGCGGCGTCGAGGTCGGTCACGCGATCCGCGCGGTACTACCACACATAGATCGACTCGCCGAAGTGCAGCTGTTCGTAGATCCGCGGCTGGTCGGCGATGAAGGTCCGCACGCAGCCGTGGCTCGCCGCGTAGTCCGGCACTTCGGCGTAACCGTGGACGGCGTAGCCGTTGTGCCAGTAGAAGCTGTAGTACATGCCCTCGGAGTTGTAGCCCGGTTCCTGGCGGTAGAACTCGTAGTGGCCGGTGATCGTCGGCGTCGAGGGCTTGCCGGTCGAGACGGGGTAGATCGCGAACGGCCTGCCGCCCTTGACCAGCACCAGCACCTGCTTGGCGAGCGGCACCTCGGCGTGTTCGCCCGCGTCCGGGTACTTCACGTGGTAGCCGCCCTTGCCTTCGAACGCCGACCGGACGATCCCCGGCCCGGCCTTTTTGGTCCGCGCCATGTCGTTGACCTTGCGGTAGGCGAGCACCTCCCGCGCGAGCCGCGAGGTGAAGCACCTGCCGCCGCCGCTCACGTAGCCCATCTTCGCCAGGTGCGATTTGAAGGCCGCGACGACCGGGCCGCATTCGCCGCGGCGGAGGCCGGGGAAGCTGACCGTCCAGCTCTTGCGCACGGTCGAGTCGGAGCCGAGCGCGGCGGTCGCCTCGTGGTGCGCGGAGACCGCGTACTTGCCGCCTTCCTTGACCACGACGCTCGCTGCGAAGGTCCCGGTCTCGTCCGGCCCCTGCCGCACCGCGACCTGGCGCTTCACCACCTCGTGGCCGTTGCGGTAGAAGACGACTTCGACGTGCTGGCCGGGGACGAAGGGCTTCACCGTCCCGGTGACCGGCACCGTGTCGAGGATCTGCGCCTGGCCGCCGTGCAGGTGCCCGACGTCGATCGTGACCGTCGCCTTCGGCGCTTCGGCCTTCGGCACCGCCTTCTCCTTCGGCGCGGCAGCCGCGGTGGCGGGCACCGCCAGGAGCGCGGCGGCTCCGACGGCAAGGGCGAGGCGGCGGATCACGGCGCAGATCCTACTGCCCAAGTAAGGCGATCGAGTTGTTGATCATGTGCAGCAAGATCCCCGGCACGATCGAGCCGGTCCGCTCGTAGAGCAGCGCCAGCAGGAAGCCGAAGACGATCAGCGGCGGCACCGCCGTCACGCCGGTCAGCGCGTGCAGGCCGCCGAAGATCAGCCCGCAGACGAGCGCCGCCGCCAGCCGCGGCAGCTTCTGGCGCAGCCCGCCGAACAGCATCCCGCGGAAGCAGGTCTCCTCGGCGATCGGCGCGGCGATCACGATCAAGAGCACCTGGACGACCGTCGGCCCGAAGCTTTCGGCGATGTCCTTCTGCCGCGGTTCGGTGATCGCCAGCGAGTAGAAGATCGTGAAGGCGAGGTAGAGGACGAAGGTCAGCGCCATCCAGCCGAACGCCGAGGGCCTGAAGGCGCGGAAGCCGAGTCGGCGGAGCGAGCGCCCCAGGCTCGTCGAGCCGAACATCGAGGCGAGCGCGAACGGCACGAGGAGGAAGCCGAGCTCGGTCGCGAGCTGGGAGATGATGCTGCCGGCGGTGGTCAGCGTGCCGTCGAGTTCGCGGGCGACGAAGAGGTGACCGGAGCCGGCGAACTCCAGCGAGCTCGGCGAGCTCCCGGCCTCGATCTCGCCGCCGTCGCGCCGCGGCGGCGCCGCGCCCGCCGCGCGCCCGTACTCGTAGGTGTCGCCGTCCGGTTCGGCGATCCACAGGTTCCCCTTCCCGTCGACCGCGAGCGAGGCGAATCCCTCGCCGGAGTCGGGCTCCAGCTCCCAGCGGAACTTGCCCGCGGGGGAGAAGGCGAAGACCTTGCCGTCGCCCTTGCCGGAGAGGACGAAGACGTCGCCCCGCCCGGGCCCGCGCGCGGTGTCGACGGCGATGTCGTTGTCTTCGGAGCCGAGGTCGAGCGAGCCCGGGGACGAGGCGCCCGGGACCGCGAGCGCGCCCTGGTATTCGCCTTTCGCGTCGAAGCGCAGGACCTCCTCGTCGGCCGCGTCGATCGCGTAGAGGCCGCCGATGTCGGGGGCGGTGGCGATGCGTTCGGGTTCGAAGCCGCGCAGCGCGGGCGGCAGCGCCTTCGCCTCCAGGGCCCCGATCCGGCGCGGCGTCCCGTGGTCGACCGCGTAGTAGAGGATCCGCCCAGGACCCTGCTCGGCGACGAAGAGCGTCCGGCGCAGCGGGTCGAACGCCAGCCCGCGCGAGCCTTCGATCCCGCCGATCCGCGCGCCCGCCACTTCCTGGCCGCGCGCCCCGAAGACCCGCACTTCGTCTTCGTGGTCGGCGAAGAGGCGGTTCGCCCGCGAGTCGACCGCCAGCGCCGTCGCGTCGCCCTTGTCGAAGCTCGCGCCGCCCGCGTACCGCGGCGGGAACAGCGCTTCGATCTTCCCTTCCTGGTCGCCGACGATGAGCGCCGGGACCGAGAGGAAGAGCCCGATCGCGAGCGCCGCGAAGACGCCGAGGATCGCCGCCCACGGCCCCCAGTTGGCGTAGGGGAACTCCCGCTTCGGTTTCGCGACCTCTTCGCCGCCTACTAGGTTGGCCTCCATGGCCCGCGCAGTCTCACAGGTCTCCCGCACGACGCGGACCCGGCTGACGATCCTGCGCCGGCTCCTGGCGCTCGCCGCCTTCCTGGTCGTCGCGGCGATCGTCCTCGCCCAGTTCACCTCGCTCGGCCGCCTCGCCGCCGGCATCTTCGCCTCGACCGCGGTGCTCGGCCTGATCATCGGCTTCGCCGCTCAGAACACGATCGCCAACGTCATCGCCGGCATCCTCATCGCGATCACCCAGCCGATCCGGATCGGCGACCGCATCGGCTTCGAAGAGCGCGAGGGCCGCGTCACCGACATCACCCTTTCCTACACCTTCATCGACCCCGGCGACGGCAGCCGCGTCGTCATCCCCAACCAGATGCTGGTCGAAGGCATCGTCCACAACCACTCCGGGACCGACACCGCCGCCTGAGGCGCCGCCGCGCCATAGTCTCTGGCCATGACGCAGCGGGGTCGGCGTCGGCAGCGGCGTCGTGGGAGCGTGGGGACCAAGGTGGCGATCGTCGCCGGGGTCGTCCTCGTCGTGATCGCGATCGCCGTGATCGGGGTGACGAGCTGGGTGCTGAACGTGGCCGCCGACGCGCCCTCGCTGGCGAGCTGCAAGACCGCCGAGCGGCACGGCAACTCGGTGATCTACGCGGCGAACGGGGAGCGGCTGGGCGCGATCGTCTCGCCGGAAGCGAGCGCCCCGGTGCCGCGGGCGCGGATCCCGCGCAAGCTGGAGCTGGCGACGGTGGCGATCGAGGACCAGCGCTTCTTCCAGCACGGCGGCCTCGACACGCTCGGCATCCTGCGCGCCGCGATCACCGACCTGGAAGCGGGCGAAGCGATCGAGGGCGGCTCGACGATCACCCAGCAGCTCGTCCGCAACCTCTGCATCGAGCACCCGAAGAAGACCCTGGAACGCAAGATCGAAGAAGCGAAGCTGGCGCTCGAGTACTCCGAACGCCACTCCAAGCGCCAGATCCTCGCCCAGTACCTGAACACCGCGACCTACGGGACCGTGGACGGGTCGACCGCGGTCGGCGTCGGCGCCGCCGCCCGCATCTACTTCTCGCGGCCGGTGTGGAAGCTCGACACGGCGCAGATGGCGCTGCTCGCGGGCCTCCCCCAGGCGCCCTCCCAGTACAACCCGCTGCTCTACCCGCGGGCGGCGAAGGCGCGGCGCAACGAGGTGCTGCGGAAGATGGCGAAGCTCGGCTACCTGGCGCCGGCGCGCGCGCGGGCGCTCGAAAGCCATGATCTGGAGCTCGATCCTTCCCATGATTATTTCGCCCACCGCGAGCCCTACTTCTTCGACTACGTCGAACACCTGTTGATCGCCCACTACGGGGCCGAGGAGGTGCGCCGCGGCGGCCTCCAGGTCCACACGACGCTCTCGCCGGAGCTGCAGCGGGTCGGCCGCGCGGCGATCGCCGAAGCGCTCTACGAACCGACCGACCCGGCCGCGGCGTTCGTCTCGATCGACCCCCGCAACGGCGACGTCCGGGCGATGGTCAACAGCACCGACTACGCCTCCAACCAGTTCAACCTCGCGGCGCAGGGACACCGCCAGCCCGGCTCGACCTTCAAGGCGTTCGTCCTCACCACGGCGATCAAGCAGGGCGTCGACCCCTACACGACCTACTACGAATCCAAGCCGCTCGATCTCACCCTGCCGCGGTGGGGGCACTGGGAAGTCCACACCGCCGACGAGGGCTACCAGGGGACGATCAACCTGAGGCAGGCGACGGTCACCTCCGACAACACCGTGTTCGCGCAGCTCGACCTCGACGTCGGACCCGAGAACGTCGCCGCGACGGCGAGGTCGATGGGGATCACGACCCACCTGCAGGGGCTGCCCGCGGAAGGGATCGGTGGGCTCAAGTACGGGGTCAGCCCGCTCGAACTCGCCGACGCCTACGCGACGCTCGCCTCCGGCGGCGTCCGCCACCGCCCGGTCGCGATCGCGAAGGTCGTCCTCCCCGGCGGCAAGGTCGACCATCCGCAGGGCCCAGCGCCGAAGCGCGTCCTGAGCCCGGCGGTCGCCTGGCAGGTGACGCGGCTCCTGCGCGACAACATCACCGAAGGGACCGGCACCGCCGCCTACACGGGCTGCGCCGGCCAGGCGGGCAAGACCGGCACGACCGACGACGAGACCGACGCCTGGTTCGCCGGCTACCAGCCGAACCTGGCGACGGCGGTCTGGGTCGGCTACCCGGAATCGAACGCCATCTCGATGACCTCCGTCCACGGGATCACCGTCTTCGGCGGCACCTTCCCGGCGGAGATCTGGCACTCGCTCTACGCGAACGCGGGCGTGAAGTGCGAGGAATTCGACGAACCCGAAGAAGCGATCGAATGGTCGACCGGCTACGGCCAGTTCACCGCCGCGGCGCCGGGGACCGAGGGGGCGAAGCTGAGGAAATCCGGCGCTGAGGAACCGGGCGGCGGGGAAGAGCTCCCCGGCCAGGGCGCGGTGGGCGGCTACGACCCCAACGCCTACGCCCCCGGCGTCGGCCAGGAACCGGCCCCCCTCCCCCCGCCCTTGCCCCCGAAGTACGGCGGCCCCGGCAACTGACGATGTTGATGGGCCGAAAAACCACGTAGATCGTGGTTTTTCGGCCCATCAACGCGGGGGGGCGGTAGCTTCGCGGGATCGACGCGGGGCTTGCCTATGGGCTCATTTGGGCGGGATTCCTCGCCTACCTCGGCGTGCTCGCGGTGGCGCCGCGGCTCGGGGGGCGCGTCGTCGGCGGGCTGATCGTCGTCGCCGTCCTCGCGTTCGCCTGCGCCCCGGTCCTCCTCTCCCACGACGCGTTCAGCTACGTCGACTACGCGCGGCTCGGCGCGCGCCACCGCCTCGACCCTTACGTCAGCGCTCCCGAAGCCGCGCCGGCCGATCCGGCCTTCGCCCACGTCACCTGGACCGAAACGCCGAGCGCCTACGGGCCCCTCTTCACGCTCGCCACCTACCCGCTGGCCTGGCTGCCGATCTGGCTCGCCGTCGCGATCCTCAAGGCCGCCGCGGCGATCTCGGTCCTCGGCCTCGCCTGGATCGTCTCCCGCCTCGCCGCCTGGCGCGGCATCGACCCGGCGCGCGCCGCCGCCTTCGTCGCCCTCAACCCCCTCGTCCTCGTCCACGTGGTCGGCGGCGCCCACAACGACGGCGTCGCGATGCTCCTGGCGACCCTCGGCGTCGCGGCCCTGGTCGTCCGGCGCGACGCGGGCGCCGGCGCGTCCCTCGTGGCGAGCGCCGCGATCAAGTCCTCGACCCTCTTCATCGCCCCCTTCGCCCTCGCCGCCACCGCCCGCCGATCGACGTCGCGGCTGGCGCTCGGGGGCGTCGGGGCCGCGCTCGTCGTCGGGGTCGCCGGCTACCTCGCCTTCGGCTGGGACTGGCTCCACGCGTTCGGCCTCGCCGGCGAAAACCAGGGACGCACGAGCCACCTCTCGATCCCCGTCACCTTCGCCCGCCTCACCCACCTCGACGAGGCTGCGGTCCGCGTGGCGGCACTCGCCCTCCTCGGCATCGCCGTCCTCTTCCTCCTCCTCAAGACCTGGCGCGGGACCGACTGGATCCGCGCCGCCGCCTGGGCCGGGACCGCCCTCCTCCTCGCCACCTCCTGGCTCCTTCCGTGGTACCTGATCTGGCCGCTCCCACTCGCCGCCATCGCCCGCGACCGATTCCTCGCCCTCCTGCTAGTGGCCCTCACCGCCTACCAACTGGGCGCCCGCATCCCCCTTTAGGGCCGGGCGCGGCGGGAGGCGCGCGGAGGTGTTCAGACGCCCCGCGGAGGGGTATGGTTCAAATGACACAAGGGAGGAGAGGGGATCCCTCGACTCCCCCGCCATAGGCGCGGTGCCCCGGTGATCCCGGAGCCGCGACAACCGGCCCGGCGGAGGCGATCCCGAAGCGGGGCCAGAACCGAGAG
>DASZUW010000138.1:0-5305 GCA_035547475.1 Solirubrobacterales bacterium | reverse complement strand
ATGGCCCGGGTGATCCACGCAGCGCGTCGGAGGCCGTCGAGGAACCCGCACGGAGGCGTGGAGGAGGACACCGAAGGCGCACGGGGTCACACCTCCGCGCGCCTCCCGTGCCGATCCTCCCCCCGCCCGGCGTGCGTTCGTCGCTTGTCCCGTATGCGGCAACAAGCGCCGAACGCACGCCGGGCGGGGGGCGGCTCGGCACGGGAGGCGCGCGGCGGTGTGACCCCGTGCGCCGTCGGTGTCCTCCTCCACGCCTCCGTGCGGGTTCCTCGACGGCCTCCGACGCGCTGCGTGGATCACCCGGGCCATGGCACCGGTGATCCACGCAGCGCGTCCCGGGGACGCGTGCCGGGCCACGGGAGGCTCGCCGTCCCTCCCCCGCAGGCCCCTCGAACCTCCCCCCGTCCCTCGCAATCGATCATCTAGGGTGCGGGGCCAATGGCCCTCACCGTCGTCGGATCGATCGCTTTTGACGCCGTCAAGACCCCGTTCGGGGAGCGAGAGCGGATGTTGGGGGGCGCGGCGGTGCACTTTTCGCTGGCGGCGAGCTTCTTCACCGAGGTGCGGCCGGTCGGGCCCGTGGGGGAGGACTTCGGGGCGGAGCAGTTCGAGCTGCTCGAAGAGCGGGGGATCGTCACCGAGGACATCGAGAGGGTGCCGGGGCAGAGCTTCTTCTGGCGCGGCCATTACGACTTCGACCTGAACGTCGCGCACACCGACGACACCCAGCTCGGCGTCTTCGGCGAGTTCGAGCCGAAGCTGTCGGCGGCGGCGAAGGGCGCCGACACCCTCTTCCTCGCCAACATCCAGCCCGACCTGCAGCGGCAGGTCCGCGCGCAGTGCGACGCCGCCTTCACCGGGCTCGACTCGATGAATTATTGGATCGAGAGCGCCAAGGAGTCGCTGCTGGCGGCGATCGGGCAGATCGACTGCCTGGTCGTCAACGACGCCGAGATCCGCATGCTGACCGGCGAGTCGAACCTCGCCCGGGCCGCGCGCGCGGTGATGGCGATGGGGCCGCGGGCGGTCGTCGCCAAGCGCGGCGAGTACGGCGCCGCCCTCTTCACCTCCGAAGGCGGCGCACCAGGCGAGCACAGCTTCTTCGCCCTCCCCGGCTTCCCGCTCGAGGACGTGCGCGACCCGACCGGCGCCGGCGACAGCTTCGCGGGCGGCTTCTTCGGCTACCTCGACGGCTCCGGCGGCGAGCTCGACGAGGCGAACCTGCGCCGCGCGATGGGGTACGGCACCGTGCTCGCCTCCTTCACCGTCGAGGAGTTCGGCACCGAGCGCGTCTCCCGCCTGCGGCGCGAGGAGATCGACGAGCGCTTCGAGGCGCTCCGTCGGATGACCCAGTTCGAGGGTCTTCCGGCCTCCCGCGGGTAACGGGTCGCCGGCGTCGAACTGCGATACTCGTCACTCCCCAGAAAGCAGGAGAGAGACTCCGCGCAGAAGCAGGAGAAGGAGGGTGATGGCCACCGAGCAGCAGACCACTGGAGCCAGTGCCGCGGATGGGGTCGCGAACGGGAAGGAGACCCTGACCGTCACCGACAACCGGACCGGCAAGACCTACGAGCTGCCGATCACCGACAGCACCGTGCGGGCGATGGACCTGCGCCAGATCAAGGTCGACGAGGACGAATTCGGGCTGCTGTCCTACGACCCCGCCTTCACCAACACCGCCTCCTGCCGCTCCGCGATCACCTACATCGACGGCGAGGCGGGCATCCTCGAACACCGCGGCTACTCGATCGAGACGCTGTGCGAGAACTCGACCTTCCTCGAGGTCGCCTACCTGCTGATCTGGGGCGAGCTCCCGACCAAGGCGCAGCTCGAGCGCTGGACCTACGACATCACCCACCACACCTTCGTCCACGAGGACCTGAAGCACCTCTTCGAGGGCTTCCGTTACGACGCCCACCCGATGGGGATGCTGCTGTCGGGCGTCGGCGCGCTCTCCACCTTCTACCCCGACGCGAAGCAGATCGACGACCAGGAAGAGCGCTACATGGCGGCCGTCCGGTTGATCGCCAAGGTGCCGACGCTGGCCGCCTTCTCCTACCGCCACAACATGGGCCTGCCCTACGTCTACCCGGACAACGACCTCAGCTTCGCCGAGAACTTCCTCTCGATGGTCTTCAAGAAGACCGAAGAGAAGCACGTGCCGAAGCCCGAGCTGGCGAAAGCCCTCGACGTCCTCTTCATCCTCCACGCCGACCACGAACAGAACTGCTCCACCAACGCGGTGCGCGGCGTCGGCTCCTCCGACGTCGATCCCTACTCGGCGGTGGCGGCGGGCGTCGCGGCGCTCTACGGGCCGCTTCACGGCGGCGCCAACGAGGCGGTGCTGCGGATGCTGCGGCGGATCGACAACGTCGACAACATCCCCGACTTCCTCGCCCGGGTGAAGGACCGCGAGGAGAAACTGATGGGCTTCGGCCACCGGGTCTACAAGAACTACGACCCGCGGGCGCGGATCATCCAGGAGCATATGGACGCCGTCTTCGCGGCGACCGAGTACAACCCGCTGGTCGAGATCGCGCGCGAGCTGGAGAAACGGGCGCTCGAGGACGAGTACTTCACCGACCGCAAGCTCTACCCGAACGTCGACTTCTACTCGGGGATCATCTACGAGGCGCTGGGCATCCCGACCGACATGTTCACGGTGATCTTCGCGATCCCGCGGACCGCCGGCTGGGTCGCCCAGTGGATGGAGATGAAGGAAGACCCGGAGCAGAAAATCGCCCGCCCGCGCCAGATCTACACCGGCGAGCGGGGGCGCGACTACGTCTCGGTCGCCGATCGCGAGGGCCCGGAAAAAATCATCGGCCCGCCGGCGCGGCGGCCGAAACGCCCGCGGCGCGGCGCCTGAGGCGCCACGACTAAGCTGGGGCGGTGGCCCGTCCCAGCTGGAAGCTGACCGTGCGCAACGGCGCCGAAGTCGACCGCGAAGGGTTCGACGACGTCCCCGCGGCCGTCGCGCGGATGCGCGAGCGCGCGCTCGCGATCCGCGCCGAGGGGCCGCCGAAGGCCGCCAGCCTGATCCGCAAGTTCGAGCCCGAGGACCAGGTGCGGGCGCGCCTCGAGCTGAGCCGCGGCGGGTTCCTGCGCAAGCAGGCCGCGGGCATCGACGTGCGCGGCGACGGCAGCTTCGTCCCCTACCGGGGCGGGCTGCGGCGCGAAGAGCTCGACCCGAGCGGCCACGACACGCCGTTCGACCTCGTACGCGAGACTTTGGAAGGAGCCTCATGACCGACTACATGAACATGCCCGGCGTGCCGAAGGGCAGCTACGCCGCGGGCGAGCGGGTGAAGATCCCGGCCGGCGCCGAACGCCCCTACACCGTCTACATCAACGGCGTCGAACAGACCGAGGGCGAGGACTTCAACGTCGAGGGCGACGAGCTCCACTTCACCCGGCCGATCGTCAAGGAGGAAATGGGGACGAGCCGCTGGCTGGCGATGTACCTCGGGCTCTGGGGCACCTACCGCAAGGACGAGAAAGTCGACCTCCAGTTCCAGCGGGACGGCAAGACGGAGCTGGTCGCCGACCTCCCCGTCATCCCCTATCCCGGCACCGAGGACAAGGGCAAGAAGAAGGGCAAGGGCGAGTGAACATCGGCTTCCTCATGCTCACCGACTACTCGGAGGCGGTGAACGGGAAGCTCTACCTCACCGGCGGCGGCTGGAACGTCCTCCGCCTCCCCGAGCTGCCGCACGAGTGGTCCTTCCACATCGGCCTCGGCATCGACGTCGCCTGGCACGAGACCAACAGCCCCCACGAGCTCTCGGTGACCATCCAGGACCCCGACGGCAACGAGCTCGGCGAGGGCCTCACCGCCAACTTCGAGACCGGCCGCCCGCCGGGCATGCCCCAGGGCCAGGAGCAGCGCCTCGTCATGTCGATCGCCGCCACCGCCACCTTCACCACCGCCGGCCCCCACGCCGCCGTGGTCGAGGTCAACGGCGAGGAGCTCGGCCGGGCGCGGTTCTACCTGATGGAAGGCGTGCCGGAGGGCGGCGAGCTCGCCTAGTTGAACACGTAGAGCAGCAGGAAGGCGAGGATCGCGAAGGCGACTCCCGCCGCCTGGATGCCGCGGTCGCCGGCAACGATGCCGGACATCGAGCGATCGTCGTTGCGGTCGTAGATCAGGTAGAGGTAACGGAAGATGCCGTAGATGACGGGCGGGATCGTCAGCATCATCTGGTTGCCGATGATCGGCGAGTTGACCGTGTAGACGGCGTAGCTGATGACGGTGCCGGTGGTGACCAGGGAGACCATCTGGTCGAGGAAGGGGAGCGAGTAGTGCTCGAGGACGGGGCGGGTCGAGGTCCCCTCGTGGAGCTCGGAGACCGCCTCCTGCCGGCGCTTGGTGAAGCCGAGGAAGGCGGCGAGGAAGCCGGTGCAGAGGAGCAGCCACTCCGAGGCGTGCGCGTCGACGGCGCTGGCGCCGGCGGCGACCCGGAGGATGAAGAGGCCCGCCAGCGTCATCACGTCGATGATCACGACCTGCTTGAGGCCGAGGCTGTAGGCCATCTGGGCGACGCCATAACCGACCACCATCAGGCCGACCTTCCAGTTGACGGCGAAGCCGATGGCGACGGCGACGATCGCCAGGGCAGGGGCGATCGCCATCGCGGTGCGCTCCGAGAGCTCCCGCGCCGCCAGCGGGCGGTAGCGCTTCTTCGGATGCTTGCGGTCGAGCTCGACGTCGATCAGGTCGTTGACGTAGTAGCCGGCGCTGGAGATCAGGCAGAAGGCGACGAAGGTGATGAACGTCTCGAAGACCTCGTGCCCGTGGTTGAACTTGCGGGAGAACAGCAACCCGGCGAAGACGAAGACGTTTTTGATCCACTCTTTCGGCCGCCCGAGCTTGATCGCGGCGCGCAGCGGGCTGCGGCGAGGGACCACCGGCTCCTCGAGACCTTGGCTCTCGTCGGCGGGCGGCACGGTCGGATGTTCGGAGGTGATCGTTTCCATCGCGAGGTGGCGAAAGCGGCGGGCGGATGCCTCCGCCACCAGATCCGGGTCGCGAAAGGGTACCGCCGCCCGCCCCGGACCCGCCCCCGGCCCCGAGTTCGCACTTATCCGTACACGTCGCGGGGAGCGCGCCGGGGGGCGGGGGTGGGCGGCGCGGGGCGGTGGCGGGACGGTGGCGGGACGGGCGGCCGACCGGGGCGGGAGGCCGTCCGAGCTGCCGCGGATGCCGTGCCGACCCCTGTCGGGCGGCGGTGGTCGGCACGGCATCCGCGGCAGGGCCGGAGCGGGTGAGTGGGTGCGGCGCGAGGTCCCTCCGGCGCGCGTGGGC
>DASZUW010000137.1:0-3524 GCA_035547475.1 Solirubrobacterales bacterium | reverse complement strand
CGGGCCAGGCGCCGGAGCGCCTCGCGCTCCTCGCCGCTCAGCTCGATCTCGACCTTCTGGGGCACTGGCCGGAGATTCGCCTCCCGGCCGCCGATTCCTTCCCGGATCGCCTGAACGTATTTCCGGATGCGTCTACTAGCGTTGGTCGCTCTTCCCCTTGTGTTGCTGTTTGTGCTTCGACTGCTCGATCCCGTGACAGCCCGCGACGCCGAGGGGCAGCTTCTTCTTCAGGCGCTTGCCGTTCTGGGCGAGCAGGTCGAGCTTGGAGAAGTAGCGGTGCGTGCAGAGGTTGCGGGAGTTCTGGATCAGGCCCTTCCTGCCGCCCTGCATCGTCAGCGTGAACTTCGTGACGGGGACGTCGGGGATCGGCGAGAAAGTCGTGCGGATTCGGCCGTGCTTGACCGACTTGATCACCCCGTGCAGCTGGATCTCGACCTGGCCGCGCAGGTCGGCGAGAAGGTCGGGGAGCACGTGGTCGGAGGAGACGAGGTAGACCGGGCCGGCCAGCGGGTCGTCGAGCAGCGGCGATTCGGCGACCGCGTTGCCGTAGATCGAGGCCGGCGGGCATTCGTGCGCCGCGAGCTGCGCCCGGGTGCATACGGTTTTGATGTGGGCCTGGTCGATCAGCTCCGAGCGCGGCATCGTCAGCGTCGCCCGGGCGATGTCGGCGTCGCCTTCGCGCGCGCTCAGCGTCGCCCGCAGCTTCGGGTGCCCGGCGCGGCGCGTCTGCTTCCCGCCGCCGAGGAAGCGGGTGACGAGTCTGGGTCGGAATCCCAACGCCTGACAGTTCGACGTCTGGAACGGGACCGACGCGGCGAACGAGCTCCAGGCGGCCGGGGAGGCCGGGTTCGCGCCGCCGCCGCTCAGCGTCGCCCCGTTCGTCATCTTGGCGCAGCTCGTCGGGTTGAGCGTGAATTCCTTCCTCGACAGGTCGAGCGCGATCGAGCGGATGCTCAGCTGGGCGCCGCCGAACACGTCGGGGATCGGGTCGGAGACCGCCGTCACCTGCGCCGTCTCCGGGTCGACCCGCAGGGCCACCCTCACCACGACCGTGCCGAGGTCGAACGGCCCGGCCGTGGCGGGGGTGATGACTGCCAGGGAGAGGGGAGCCCCGTGATAGGGGCCTGCGAAAAAAACCTTGCCGGTGATCGTGAGCGGCGTCGGCGCGGTGCCCGCCGCCACGGTGGCGGTGCCGACCTCGCTCTTCGCCGGGCAGCTCGGGTGGGCGGCCTGGGCGGCGCCCGACGTCGTGGCCGCGGCGGCGATCGCGCTCTCGGGACAGTACGGGACGCCCGCCAGCTTGGCGATCAGCCCGGGAGCCAGGGCGACCGACGCGGCTTTCAGCTCCTGCCCGCCGTTGCCGCGGGTGATCGCGACGTGCAGCGGGCTGTAGGCCCCGGCCTGGGTGCCGCGCGGCCCGGCGGCGAAGGAAGGGGCGAAGGGCCGCGCGGCGAGGGTCACGGCGCAGGCGCCTCCGCCCGGGGTGGCGTGGAGGGAGAAGTTGCCGACCGGGGTCGCGGCGGCGTTGCCGGACCAGGGCGTCATCCGGGCGGAGCTCGCGTTCGGCCCGCAGGTGGGCGGGCTGCTCAGCACGGCCCGCTGCCCGCCGACGAAGTCGAGCGTGAAGCTGGTGAAGGGCACCTGCGGCACGCCCGCGACCTTGGTCGTCAGCTGCCCGGTGACCGGATCGGCGAAGACGTGGCCGACCAGCCGCACGTCGATCCCGTAGCGGGGCGAGGCCGCGTCGATGAAGATCCGGTACTCGTCGCCCGAGGCGGGGTCGCTCGACTCCTGCTTGCCGACGTAGACGTCGCCTTCGAGGGCGCCTTCGGGGAGCGCCGCGGCGGTGATCCTCGCGCTGCCGATCCGCGACTCCGGCGGACACGCGATCGGCGCCGTCGAGTGCAATTCGAACTGACCGTCGTCACAGGTCTTCAGGTGGTTCGGCTCGGCGGCCGCGGAGGGGTTGATCCCCATCCCGGGCGGCAGCGTCACCTGCGCTTCCTCGGTCGTCGACTGGTCCTGGCCTTCGGGGCCGTGCGGCGGCGCCACCGTGACGGCGACCCGCGCCGCCGCCGGCGCGTTGGTTTCGTCGGTCCCCGGCGCGACCGCGAGCCCCGGCGCATACGGGATCGTGTCGCAGCTTTTCGGCGAGGTGCCCGGCGGGATCGGCGACTCGAGGTAGGCGCCGGCGCCTTCGGGGAAGCTCTCCCCCGCTTCGATCTCCTTATATGAGGCAGCTCGCAGCAGGGTCGAGTACTCGCTGCCCGATTCGAGGAAGGCCCGGCCGTGGCAGGTGCTCGGCGTCGTCAGGAAGGTGCCGTCCCCGGCGCGGCCGTCGAAGACGAGGCGGTCCTTGTAGATCAGGCCTTCGAGGAGTTCGAGCTGCAGAATTTTCGGCAACGGCAGGGCTTTCGGGACCGCGATCGTGAACCCCTCGTGAAAGTCGCCGGCGGAGTCGATATCGCCTTCGAGGAAGACTTCGTTGCCGAGGAGTTCGAGCCCGAAGCGCGCCGCCTCCCCCGGTTTCGGCACCACGTTGTAGACGGGCACTGCGGTCAGGCCGGACAGTGGGGGCAGCAGGACGAGCGCCCAGGCGGTGACGCCGCTTTCGCCGACCTTGGCGCCGTAGGCTTCGCAACCTGACGCGCCCGCTTCGAAGACTTCGATCGGGCACCGCGGCGTCGCGCCGGGGTTGACGCTGAGGCCGACGGGGAGCTCGACGCGGACGTAGGCGAGTTCGCTCGTCGGCTTTTCCAGCGCTCCGTGGGCGACGATGAACTGGGTGAAGCCGAAGTTCGGATGCGCCGCCGCCGTTTCGAAGAAGAATTCCCCCGGGTCGCTTTCGACGTTGCAGAAGTCGGCCGGATCGGCGTCGGTGATCGGCGGTTCCTCCTTGCAGGTGCCCGCCTGCCAGCCGGAGTCGAGCCGCGGTTCGTGGGGGTTGCTGGGGGCGATGACGGAGGCGGTGTCGGCGGCCGCGGAGGACGGCGTGAGCGCCGCCGCGAGGGCGATGGCGGCGGCGATCGCCGAAACGGCGATCCACGCGTCGCCGAACCCCGCTTCTCTACTCCAGAGGACCATCCCACGGCGACGATACCCGAAATTAGGGACACGAATCAATATTTTTTGGTAATCTCACGCCCATGCCCCCCGGACAGAACGGAAAGGGACGCCGTCCTGGTACCGAGTCCATCCCGGTGAACTGGGAGAAACTGGCGCGGGCAACCGCCCATCCGCTGCGGATCTCGATCCTCGAAATCCTCGGCATCGACGGCGGCCGCGTCCTCTCCCCCAGCGACCTCAGCCAGGAGCTCCAGATCCCGCTCAGCAACACGAACTACCACGTCACCGAGCTGGCGAAAGCGGGCCTGATCGTGCTCGTGCGCCAGCGCGCGGTGCGCGGCGCGACCGAGCACTTCTACACGCTCCCTGAAGCTCTACCCAAGGTCGAGGCCGAGGGCGCGACCGCGGCCGAGCCCGCCCACGTCTGACCCGTCGAGCCCGACCTCCTCGACCCGCAC
>DASZUW010000136.1:0-2229 GCA_035547475.1 Solirubrobacterales bacterium | reverse complement strand
GATGAAGCGGGTCAGCTCGGCGGCGCTGCCCAGGCCGCCCTCCGGCTGGACGAAGTCGTCCTGCCCGCGCGGCGGGTCCCCGCGCAGCGCGAAGACGTTCTCGATCCCCGCCGCGGCGATCTTGTCGAGCGTCGCCGCCAGCCCCTCGGTCGTCTCGCCGACGCAGCTCAGGTGCGCCATCGTCTCGTAGCCGAGCTCGTCCTTCAGCGCGCGGGTGATCTCGACCGTGCCGTCGCGGGTCGACCCGCCCGCCCCGTAGGTGACGGAGACGAAGTCGGGCTCCAGCTCGCGCAGCTGGCGCGCCGTCTCGAACAGCGCCGTCTCTCCCTCCGGGGTCCGGGGCGGGGAGAACTCGACCGAGAAGGTGGGCCGCTTGCTGGCGATGATCTCGTCGACGCGCATCGACGAAGGGTACCGGGGCGCCCTCAGCCGACCGGCTCGATCGGCCCGGGGGGCAGCGGGGCCGGCGCCTTCGCCGCCGCGCGCGCTTCGAACTCGGCCTCGATCTCCTCCAGCGGCTTGCCCTTCGTCTCCGGCACGAAGCGCCGGCAGAACCACAGGGTCGCGACGCCGATCGCCGCGTAGAACCAGAAGGCGCCGGTGCGCCCCAGCGCTTCGATCAGCAGCAGGAACGTGAGCGAGACGATGAAGTTGAAGGTCCAGTTCGCCATCGTCCCGAGGCCCGCCGCCTTCGAGCGCACGCCGAGCGGGTAGATCTCCGCGTTCAGGAGCCAGAAGATCGGCCCGAGGCTGACCGCGAAGGAGGCGACGAAGGTCATCAGGCTGAGGATCGCGACGACGGAGGCGACGGTCGAGCCGCCGCCGCCGAGGAACGCGGCGCCGAGCGCCACCAGCGAGACCACCATGCCCGAGACGCCGACCATCAGCAGGGTGCGCCGGCCCGCCCGGTCGAGCAGGCGGATCGCGACCAGGGTCATCGCGACGTTGATGATCCCGACGCCGACCGCGGCGAGGATCGATCCCGCGGAGGAGTTGACGCCGGTGAATTCGATGATCGTCGGCGCGTAGTAGATGACCGTGTTGATGCCGGTCACCTGCTGCAAGATCGCGAGGCCGATGCCGACCACCAGCGCCGCCTTGACGGCCGGCTGCAGGAGGTCCGACCAGGAGCCGGGGTTGGCGTCGGCGCGGACGGAGTCCTCGATCTCCTCCAGCTCGCGGTCGATCGCGTCGGGGTCGTCGACGCGGATCCGCGCCAGCACCGCCCGCGCCGCGTAATCGTCGCCCTGCATCACCAGCCAGCGCGGGCTCTGCGGCATCCGCAGCATCCCGAAGGCGAGCCCGAGCGCCGGCACGCAGCCGAGGCCCAGCATCCAGCGCCACCCTTCGATGCCGTCGAAGGCGAGGCCGACCAGGTAGGCGACGAGGATCCCGATCGTGACCGCGAGCTGGAAGAAGCTGACGAGGCGGCCGCGGCTCTCCGGCGGCGCCATCTCGGAGATGTAGACGGGGGCGGCGGCCGAGGCGAGCCCGATCGCGAGGCCGATCACGACGCGGGCGCCGACGAGGACGCCGAGCCCCGGCGCCGCGGAGCTCCCCAGCGCGCCGACCGTGAAGACGATCGCCGCGACCAGGATCACGAGCCGGCGACCGTAGCTGTCGGCGGCGGGCCCGGCGACGGCCGCGCCGCCCACCGCGCCGATCGGCACCGCGGCGACGACCAGGCCCTGGGCGAAGCTGCCGAGGTCGAAGTCCCCCTTGATGAAGAGCAGGGCGCTGGCGATGACCCCGGTGTCGTACCCGAAGAGCAGCCCGCCCAGCCCGGCGATCGCCGCCGTCAGGACCACGTTGCGCCGCGCCCGTCGCGCGGACGCCTCGGATCCTCCGTTCATTCCGCCGGGCAGCCTACCTGGGGCCCGCGACGGAGGGAAGGGCCGCGGGCGCGCCGGAGGCCAAGACGGCCAATGCGTCCGGCGCGGTCCCTAGCTTTCACGGTGGTCGTGGGGACCCTGCCCCTCCTGCGACCGGCGACCGGGGCGCACCTCAACGCGGGAGCCGGGCGTCGCGCGCATCCCCCGCGAGTCGTGCCGCGACTAGCCCGCCCGATCCCGCACCGCGCGGGGAAGCGCCGCCCGCGCGGCCGCGCCCCGTGCGCCGGCGCCGCGCCCCTTCGCCCCGCTGTGGGACCATCCGCCCGTGGGGGCGGAGGTTCGCTACGAGCGCGTCGGCGCCGCCGCGGGGCTGTCGATCGACCGGCCGGAGCGCCGC
>DASZUW010000135.1:0-4995 GCA_035547475.1 Solirubrobacterales bacterium | reverse complement strand
TGGCTCTCGGCCATCGTGGTGCTCTCCTTTGCGTCGAACTTTGGAAGGTCCGACGATCATGGGCGCCGCGGTGGCCGGAACTTCGTCGATCACGCGATTCCGTCCGCTGCGCTCCTACACCACGCTACGGGACGTGACCCGAGTTGTCCGAGTTGGCGAGATGGTGGGGTCAGCCCGGCGTTTGCGGACCCTTCGCGAGGAAGTCATGCTGCTCGCATTCGACGACGCTCGAGGAAGCATCCCAGGATGCGGAGGCCCTCAGTCGATTCAAGGACGGGTTGGATTTCGGGTACGCGGGAAGGTCCATGGTCAAGGAAAAAGTCTCCGCACCTTCGATCCTGGTCGACTCGATTGTCGAGCGGATCGAAAACCAAGGCAATGAGATCGGATGATTTTCTTCCCGACGTTGGTCTTAGGCGCGGCAAACCTCTACCTCGCGGCAACCCATTGAGGGGTGAGATTGAGACGCCTCGCCGCGCGAATTCAGGCAGAACTGGCCCACGGACTGGCCCATGGGGAGAAGAAACCGAATGCAGGGAAATCGCATAACAAGCGGCCTGCAAAGCCGTTACACCGGTTCGATTCCGGTAGGCGCCTTTAGCGCCTGAGCAGTATTTCGCTCTCGAGTGGTCGCGTCCAATTGCGCGGTCAGCAGCCGATCGACGCGCGACCGACGAGGAGGATTGAGCAGGAGCCGATGTGCGGGCTCCGCCGGCAAAAGCTGAAGGTGATGGTCTCCTTTCCCAACGACCTGGTTGAGCGGGTCGGCCGGTGAGCGCGGCACGACCCGAAGCGGCTTTCTGCGGGAGGCCGCGCGGCGGGAGCTCGGCTGGCCCGATGCGGCTGCGATCGACGCGGCCCTGGCGCGGCACCGCGCGGCCTCGACGGGGCTCGGGGGATTCGAATCGGCGGACCTGATTTGAGCCAGAAGTGTCGGAGGCGCGCGCCCTCCTCGACGCCCACCGCTCCCGCGACATCGGCATCGCGGTTCTCGGCCTGACGCCGTACGAGGTCGGGAATGCGCTGATGCGCGGCCGGGCCTGAGCGACGGCCGGACAGGCGGCGATCGTCCTCGACTCGCTTGGGCAGGTATGCGCCGCGGTGAGTCCGGACGCCGCCGATTTCCGACGCGCGACCGAACTCGCCGAGCAGCACGGTTTGTCCCTCTACGACGCCACGTACGCCGCAGTTGCGGAGGGACATGACGCGGAGCTTGCAACGCTCGATCGCGAGCTGCTCAGAGCTGGTCTCGGGGTGAGGCCAGGAGATCTGGCGAGGAAATATGGGAGGGAGGTCGAGGGGAGCGACGGTGGCTGAGCCTCAGCCGCGGACCTTCTCGCCCTGGCCGACGGCGCCGAACCAGGTCCCGAGCGCGGCGGAGAGGGCGGCGTCGTCGCGGTCGCCGACCCAGGCCACGTGGCCGTCGGGGCGGATCAGCAGGGCGGTGGGGGAGTCGACCTCGCCGATCGCGGGGAGCTCCCACCGTGCGTCGCACCTCGCGTCGACGACCGAGACCCGGTCGGAGCTGCCGGTGAGGTCGAAGGATCCGTGGGCGCCGAGATCGAGCAGCAGCGGCCGCGCCTCGTGCAGCAGGGCGAAGATCGTGGTCGGGCCGTCGGCGGTGACGAGGTCGAGGTCGGGAACCCGGTGGCCGAGCAGCGGGTGGCCCGCGCCGAGGTCGTAGCGGACGCCGAGGCCGGAGGCGAGGGCGCCGAGGTGCTTGCGCGGCGCGTCCATCACCGCCAGCTCGGCGATCGTGTCGGCCAACGCTTCGGTGCGTGGGTCCACGCGCGTCAGGGCGTTCAGGGCCATCGTGTACTTCAATGAGCGGGCGACGGCCGGGTGGCGCTCCGCCTGGTAGGTGTCGAGGAGGCTGTCGGGGGAGATGCCCTTGACCACCTGGGCGAGCTTCCAGCCGAGGTTCACCGCGTCTCCCATGCCGTTCGGGATGCCCTGGCCGCCCATCGGGGAGTGGACGTGGGTGGCGTCGCCGGCGAGGAGGACGCGGCCCGCACGGTAGGAGGCGGCCTGGCGGGTGGCGTCGGTGAAGCGGGAGATCCAGGTGGGGCTGTGGACGCCGTAGTCGGTGCCGTGGACGGTGCGGAGGGCGTCACGGAGCTCGTCCAGGGTCGGGCGGTCGCCGGTCTCGAGGCGCGCCTCGGGGACCACGATGCGGAGGTGGTCGCCGCCTTCCATCGGGCCGATGCCGCCGACGCCGAGCGGGCCGCGGTGGAGGTCGAAGCCGGATCTGTCGATCATCTGGGCCTCGGCGACGATGGTGCTCTTGGTGGCCTTCGCGCCGGGGAAGTCGATGCCCGCGGTCTTGCGGACGACGCTGCGCCCGCCGTCGCAGCCGACCAGGTAGCGGGCGCGCAGGGCGCTGCCGTCGGCCAACTTGACCTCGACGCCTGCCTCGTCCTGGGCGAAGCCGACGACCTCCCTGTCGTAGCGGACGGCGACGCCGAGGTCCCAGATCCACTCGGCCATGATCCGCTCGATGTGCTTCTGCCAGAGCGCCAGCCCGTAGGGGTGACGGGTGGGGAAGTCGCCGATGTCGATTTTCGCCTCGCCGAAGGAGATGATCTGTGCCGTGTAGCCGGCGCCCAGGAAGCGGTCCGCGACGCCGCGCTGGTCGAGCAGCTCGATCGCGCGCGAGTGCAGGCCGCCCGCCCGCGAGCCATCCAGCTCCTGGTCCGGGCGCCGCTCGAGGATCAGCGCGTCGACTCCCGCCAGGGCCAGCTCCGCTCCCAGCATCATCCCCGTCGGGCCACTGCCGACGATCACCACGTCGCGCTCGCTCGTCTCACTCATACACACACTCCTCGCCTCGGATCCACACACACGAAAAAACACACTCATCCGCGTTCGCGGCGGGCGAGTATGGGGTATGTGGAGGGCTTGTTTCAAGCCCTGTGTGTGGTATAAATTGGTACTGGCGAGCGGGAAGGGTGTTCATCTCGACCGGCCGCGCGGCGCCAGGGTCGAGTACATCGTCTCGTAGAGGGAGCGGAACCCGCGGCGTTCGTAGAGGCGACGCGCGCCCTCGTTGGCGGTGCGGACCGACACCGTGAGGTGGGCGATGTCGCGCTCGCGCGCCCACGCCTCGACCGCGTCCATCAGCGCCGTGCCGATCCCGGCGCCGCGCGCCGCGGGCAGGACCGCGACCGTCTCGATCTCCAGCAGGCGGTCGATGGCGAGTGACTCGGGCGCCGATCGCGGCCGGGCGAACGCGTACCCGAGCGCCCCTTCGGGGCCGTCGGCGAGGAACAGGACCGCGCCGTCAGCCAGCGCCTCCCGGTAGCGCTCCCGTCGTCCCGGCCAGCCGTCCTCCGGAGCCCGCACCGGCAGGTCCGCCGGCGTCAGCGCGCCGTGGTGCGCGGAGAGCGAGAGCCACAGCGCCCTCACCTCGTCGAGCCGCTCCGGCCCGGCCACGCGTATCTCCACACCGTTCACGAAGCGTCGAGGCTAGCGGCCCGCCTAGGATGCGCCGATGCCGAAGTCGCCGATCGCCGACCCGAACGAGGACTATCCCCGCTGGTACCAGGACGTGATCGCCAAGGCGGGCCTGGCGGAGAACGGCCCGGTGCGCGGGACGATGGTGATCCGGCCCTACGGCTACGCGATCTGGGAGCGCATCCAGGCCGACATCGACCGCCGGATCAAGGCGGCCGGCGCCGACAACGTCTACTTTCCGCTCTTCATCCCGGAGAGCTACCTGCAGCGCGAGGCCGAGCACGTCGAGGGCTTCAGCCCCGAGCTCGCCGTGGTGACGCACGCGGGCGGCAAGGACCTGACCGAGCCGGTGGTCGTGCGGCCGACCTCGGAGACGGTCTTCGGCGAGCAGATGGCGAAATGGGTGAACTCCTACCGTGACCTGCCGCTGCTCCTGAACCAGTGGGCGAACGTGGTCCGCTGGGAGCTGCGCCCGCGCCTCTTCCTGCGCACGTCGGAGTTTCTCTGGCAGGAGGGCCACACCGTCCACGCGAGCGCCGCTGACGCCGCCGCCTACGCGCTGCGCATCCACCACGACGTCTACCGCGACTTCCTCGTCGACACGCTGGCGCTGCCCGTGCTGCTCGGCCGCAAGACCGCCGAGGAGCGCTTCGCCGGCGCGATCAACACGATGACCTGCGAGGGAATCACCCGCGACCGCAAAGCCCTGCAGCTGGCCACGAGCCACGAGCTCGGGCAGAACTTCGCCCGCGCCTTCGACATCACCTACACCGACGAGGGCGGCGCGGTCCAGACCGCCTGGACCACCTCCTGGGGCGCCTCGACCCGCCTCGTCGGCGGCCTCATCATGGGACACGGCGACGCGCGCGGCCTGCGCCTGCCGCCGCGGATCGCGCCGACCCAGGTGGCGATCGTGGTCGTCCGCGACGAGGACGGGGCGGTCGACGCGGCGCGCGACCTCGGCGAGGCGATCGCCGCCAGCGGCGCCCGCGTCGAGGTCGACGCCGACACCCACACCGGCTTCGGCCGCCGCGCCACCGACTGGGAGCTGAAGGGCGTGCCGCTGCGCATCGACCTCGGCCCCCGCGACCTCGCCGAGGGCCAGGCGACGGTCGTCCGCCGCGACACCGGGGACAAGCTCGCGATCCCGCTCGGCGACGTCGCCGGCCGCGTCGAACCGCTCCTCGGCGAGATCCAGGCGGCGATGCTCGGCGAGGCAACCGCCTTCCGCGAGTCCGCCACCACCGACGTCGCCTCGGTCGAGGAGGCCCTGGAGGCGGGCCGCGAGGGCGTCGGCCGCATCGAGTGGGCGCGCCTCGGGCCGGAGGGGGAGCGACGGCTCTTGGACGAGGGCGTGAGCGTCCGCTGCATCCAGCGCGCGGACGGGACGGTTCCGGAGTCGGAGGACGAGGCAGGGTTGCAGGCCATCGTGGCGCGGGCGTATTAGGGGGGCGGGGGAACGCCGGGCGCGTCAGGGTTTCGCTCGGGCCGTTCACACGGCTCGGGCCGTCCACAGGGGTTCATATGGCGGGACGGTGTCCT
>DASZUW010000134.1:0-1864 GCA_035547475.1 Solirubrobacterales bacterium | reverse complement strand
GGGCGCTACGCGAAAGTGACGGTGGCGCTGGTGCTGGCGCCGGGCCAGTCGACCGGCGGCGGCGAGGGCGCGGCGGCCCCGCCGGAAGGCTTCGGCACCCTCGAACAGGAACCGCTGGTGCGCCAGATCGTCACCGACAACCTGACCGGCGTGCCGGCAGGGGCCCTGACCTCGCGCAAGGAGCGACACCACCTCCAGGCGCGGATCCGCAAGGAAGTCGACCGCACCACCGATGTGAGGGTCAAAGGGATCGTGTTCACCGACCTGGTGGTGCAGTGATGGAGGAGCAGATGCAAGACGTGACCTACGAGCAGCTCGACGCGCCGGGCGCCCCGGCCGACGGCGGCGCCGACCTCGGCCGGCTGCAGAACGTGCCGGTGGAGCTGGCGGTGGAGATCGGCCGCACGCGGATGACGATCGGCGACGCCCTGGCGCTCGGGATCGGCAGCGTCGTCACCGTCGGGCGGCTGGCCGGCGACCCGGTCGACCTGCTGGTGAACGGGCGGGTGATCGCGCGCGGCGAGGTGGTCGCGATCGAGGAGGAACTCGGGCTGCGGATCACCGAGATCGCCGCCCCGGTGGTCGAGCCGGCATCGCCGCCACCCGAAAGTGATGAGGGCGAGAATCCAGAACCAGGCAATCCGGGGCAGGACCCCGAGGCGGAGGTCGTGCCTGGCTAAAGCGCTGGACGTTCAGGCCGATTCCGGGGGTGCTTCCGACCGGACCCCCGTATGAACCTGCCCGCGAACTTCATCCTCGCCGCCGCCTCGGGCGCCGGCGAAAAGCAACCGCTCGACCTCGGGGGCTCGGCGGCGAGCGCGCACGCGGCGAGCGGGGGTCAGGTCGCGCGGACGATCGTCGGCCTGGCGATCGTGCTCGCGGTGATCTTCGGCCTGCGCTGGGTGATGAAGCAGTACAAGGCGGGCCGCGAGAGGAAGGCGGCCGGGACCGGCCTCGCACAGGTGGCGACGCTGCCGCTCGGCAAAGACCGCTCGCTGCACGTGGTACGGGCGGGGCGCGAGGTTCTGGTCGTCGGGTCGGGCGAGCACGGCGTCACGCCGGTGCGCAGCTACGGCGAGGAGGAGGCGCGGGCGCTCGGGCTGCTGGAGGGCGAGGAGGAAGGCGAGGCGCCCGCGCCGCTGCGGCTCGAGAGCGACGGCCCCTCGAAGGGCGCCGCCGCCGGGCCCGCCGGTGAGATCGGCAGGCGCGCCCTCGACACGCTGCGGGCCTGGACGGTGCGCGGATGAAGATCGAAGGCGGCGGCGACGCGGTCCAGCTGCTGATCCTCCTCGGCGGACTCACGCTCATCCCGGCACTGATCTTCTGCACCACCGGCTTCACCCGCATCCTCATCGTCCTCGGCTTCGTCCGCACCGGCCTCGGCACGCCCACCGCGCCGCCCAACCAGGTCCTGATCGGGATCGCCTTCTTCCTCACGCTCTTCGTCATGGCGCCGACCCTGAAGGCGATGAAGGAAGACGCGCTCGACCCGCTCACCTCGCACCAGATCTCCGACACGGTCGCCCTCGAACGCGCCGAGGAACCGCTGCGCGAGTTCATGTTCAAGCAGACCGGCGACGACGAGCTCGAACTCTTCCTCGGCCTCGCCAAGGTCGCGAAGCCGAAGACGCGCGAAGACGTGCCGACCTACGTCTTGATCCCGGCCTTCATCACCTCGGAGCTGAAGACCGCCTTCGAGATCGGCTTCCTGATCTTCCTGCCGTTCCTGATCATCGACCTGGTGGTCAGCTCGACGCTGATGTCGATGGGGATGATCATGCTGCCCCCCTCGTTCATCTCGCTGCCGTTCAAGATCCTGCTCTTCGTCCTGGTCGACGGGTGGTCGCTCGTCTTCCAGTCGGTG
>DASZUW010000133.1:0-1979 GCA_035547475.1 Solirubrobacterales bacterium | reverse complement strand
CCGTCGCGGGTCGAGCCGCCCGCGCCGTAGGTGATCGAGACGAAGTCCGGTTCCAGCCCGCGCAGCTGGCGGGCGGTCTCGAGCAGCGTCTCCTCGCCCTCCGGGGACCGGGGCGGGGAGAACTCGACCGAGAAGGTCGGCCGCTTGCCGGCGATGATCTCGTCTACGCGCATCCGACAAAGGGTACCGGCGCGCCCTCAGCCGACCGGCTCGATCGGGCCCGGCGGCAACGGCGCCTGCGACTTCGCCGCGGCCCGCGCCTCGAACTCCGCCTCGATCTCCTCCAGCGGTTTGCCCTTCGTCTCCGGCACCAGCTCCCAGCAGAACCAGAGGGTGAGCACGCCGATCGCGGCGTAGAACCAGAAGGCGCCCGCCCGCCCGAGAGCTTCGATCAGCAGCAGGAACGTCAAGGACACGATGAAGTTGAACGTCCAATTGGCCATCGTCCCCAGCCCGGCCGCCTTCGAGCGCACGCCCAGTGGGTAGATCTCCGCGTTCAGCAGCCAGAAGATCGGGCCGAGGCTGATCGCGAAGGAGGCGACGTAGGCCATCAGGCTGAGGATCGCGACGACCGAGGCGAGGGTCGAGCCACCGCCGCCGACGAAGGCGGCGCCGAGGGCGACCAGCGAGATCACCATCCCGGAGACGCCGATCATCAACAGGGTGCGGCGACCCGCCCGGTCGAGCAGGCGGATCGCGACCAGGGTCATGCCGACGTTGATGATCCCGACCCCGACCGCGGCGAGGATCGAGCCCGCCGAGGAGTTGACGCCGGTGAATTCGATGATCGTCGGGGCGTAGTAGATGACCGTGTTGATCCCGGTCACCTGCTGCAGGATCGCCAACCCGATGCCGACCACCAGCGCCGCTTTCACCGCCGGCCGCAGGAGGTCCGACCAGGCGCCCGGCTTGGCGTCGCTGCGCACCGAGTCTTCGATCTCCTCCAGCTCGCGGTCGATCGTGTCTGGATCGTCGACGCGGATCTTCGCCAGCACCGCCCGCGCCGCGAAGTCGTCGCCCTGCATCACCAGCCAGCGCGGGCTCTGCGGCATCCGCAGCATCCCGAAGGCGAGGCCGAGCGCCGGGACGCAGCCAAGCCCGAGCATCCAGCGCCAGCCTTCGATCCCGTCGAAGGCGAGGCCGATCAGGTAGGCGACGAGGATCCCGACCGTCACCGCCAGTTGGAAGAAGCTGACCAGCCGCCCGCGGCTCTCCGGCGGCGCCACCTCGGAGATGTAGACCGGGGCGGCCGCCGAGGCGAGGCCGATCGCGACGCCGATCACCACGCGGGCGACGACGAGGACGAGGAGCCCGGGCGCCGCGGCGCTGGCCAGGGCGCCGACGGTGAAGACGACGGCGGAGAGCAGGATCATCAGCCGCCGGCCGTAGTTGTCGGCGGCGGGCCCGGCGATCGCGGCGCCGCCGACCGCCCCGATCGGCACCGCGGCGACGACCAGGCCCTGGGCGAAGCTGCCGAGGTCGAAATCCCCCTTGATGAACAGCAGGGCGCCGGCGATGATCCCGGTGTCGTAGCCGAAGAGCAGGCCGCCCAGGCCGGCGATGGCCGCCGTCAGGACCACGTTGCGCCGCGCCCGCCGAGCGGACGCCTCGGATCCTCCGTTCATCCCGCGGGCACCCTATCCGCGCCGTTCGCGGAAGGGAAGGGATGAACGTCCGAGCCGCCTCCTAGCGTTCCCGGCGGTCGTGGGGGACCTGCCCCTCCCGCGACCGGCGACCGGGGCGCAGTGCATCTGCGGGAGCCGGGCGTCGTCGGCATTCCCCGCGAGCCGTGCCGCGACTAGCCCGCCCGATCCCGCTCCGCTATGGGACGATTGCGGTGTGGGGGAAGGGGTTCGCTACGAGCGCGTCGGCACCGCCGCGGTGCTGACGATCGATCGGCCGGAGCGCCGCAACGCCGTCGACGCGGCGACCGCGCGGGCGCTGCGCGCGGGCCTCGAGCGCTTCGAGGCCGACGACGG
>DASZUW010000132.1:0-42408 GCA_035547475.1 Solirubrobacterales bacterium | reverse complement strand
GGTGGGCGCGGGGGTCATGTCACACGGAAGGACGCGGTTCAAGGCACCTGGGCGCCGACGCCGGCGAGGAAGCCGGTCAGGTAGCGGCCCACGATCTTGCCCTGGTCGACTCCCCACGGCGGCGCGTCGGCCATGGTCGAGGTTTCGCCGTGGCCGCCCGCCAGCCAGCCCTGGAGGTAGCGGGGCTCCTCGCCGGTCCAGAGCACGCCGCGCAGGATCGGGTCGAAGCTGCTCGGCTCAAGGCTCGCGCCGAGGCGGGCGGCGATCGCTTCGGCCGCGACATCGGCCTGTTGGGTGGCGATGCCACCCTGCTTGACCGGGAACCCGGTGACGTCCCCGGCCGCGTAGAGATGGTCGAAGCCGACGACCCGGCAGTGATCGTCGACGCGCACGAATCCGTGGACGTCGTGGGGGACGCCCCGGATCCTCCGCCCCTCGAGCTTCGGCAGGCTGATCACATTGTCGAAGGGGAGGCGGCCGCCGGGGACGGTCTGCAGGAAGCCGTCCTCGAAGCGGACCGGATGGGCGCCGGTGAGCACCTCGATGCCCCGCTCGGCCAAGAGGGCGCCCATCGCCTCGGCGACGTCACGACCGAAGACCTTGAGCGGCGCGTCCTCCGGGGTGACGACGACGAGCTCGGCGTCGTCCCCGGTCTTCTCGAGCTCGGTCCGCGTCAGCAGCGCGAGCTCGTAGAGAGGCAGCGCCCAGCTCTCGACGGTCGGCATCGTGAAGGCGACCCGACGGGCGTGGCCGTCGCGGAGCTCGGCCATCACCTTGCCGACGTCGCCCTCGTCGGCGATCCCCCAGAAGGTGATCGCGCCCGGCACCGGCCAGAGAAGCTTCGCCCCCGGGCAGACGATCAGATCCCCGTAGGGGATGCTTTCACCGTCGTGGGTCAGGGCGAGGCGGTTCCGGCGGTCGACCGACGCGATGCTGTCGCGGCGGTACCGGGCGCCGGCGGCCGCGGCGAGCCGCTCCAGGTCGTAGGTGGCGACGTCGGAGACGCCGTAGGGGAC
Organism: Solirubrobacterales bacterium; assembly: GCA_035547475.1. Classification (GTDB taxonomy): domain Bacteria; phylum Actinomycetota; class Thermoleophilia; order Solirubrobacterales; family 70-9; genus VAYN01. Next base: position 41,392 of record DASZUW010000132.1, on the reverse strand, counting down.
GCCGACCGCGTACGGACGGTAGACGAAGCTCGGGCGGGGGGAGCAGATCGTCACCTCGGCGCGATCGCCGGCGAGGTCCGCGAGCGCGAGCGCGGCCTCCAACGCCGCCACGCCTCCGCCTGCGATCACAACTGGCTCCTTCATCGGTGGGCCTTTCTCCTTCGTGGTTCGATCACGGAGCGAGTCTCGCTCCCCGCGGACCGATCGGCATCCGCCCGTTCCCGGCGAAGGCGATGCGGTTTTCCCACCGATTCGTGGCCCTCCCGACGTCTCCCTGCGGCCTTTCCCGGATGGCGGGCGACGAAGCCGCGCCTAGCGTCGCCTCACCGTCCGCAACGAGAGCGAGAGGAATCGACATGAAGCTGCTCACCGCCAGGCGGCCCTGATCCGTGGCGCGACCGAAGTTCGTCCTGCTGCCCTCGCGCCCGCCCGAGGCGTTCGCGCCGCTTCTCGGCGAGGCAGGCTACAAGCGCCTCGAGGTGGCCGCAGCGGGGGCCCGCGAGCAGTTCGAGGGCCGGGCGATCTGGCACGTCAGCTCGACCCTGCGCGGCGGTGGAGTCGCGGAGATGCTGCGCTCGCTGTTGCCCTACGTACGCGGCGCGGGCGTCGACACGAGGTGGGCGGTGCTGCGCGAGGACCCCCGCTTCTTCGCCCTCACCAAGCGCCTCCACAACAACCTGCACGGGGACCGTGGGGACGGCGGGCCGCTCGGTCGGGCCGAGCACTCGCTCTACGAAGGGACGCTTCGGCGGAGCGCCGGGCACTTCGAGGGCCTGATCCACCGCGGCGACGTCGTCTTCCTGCACGATCCCCAGACCGCGGGCCTGGCACGCCCTCTCGGCGCTTTCGGCGCGACGGTCCTCTGGCGCTGCCACATCGGCGTCGACGATCCGGGCGAGACCGGGCTCCGCGCACAGCGCTTCCTCGCGCCCGACGTCGCCGCCGCGGACCTCTGCGTGTTCTCCCGCCGCGGCCTCGTCTGGCCCGGCCTCGACCCGGCCCGCTGCCGCGTGATGGCGCCCTCGATCGACCCCTTCTCGCCGAAGAACCAGGAGCTCGACCGGGGCGCGGTGACCGCCATCCTGAGAGCCGCCGGACTCACCGCCGCCGGGGGGCGCGAGGAGGCCCCTCTGTTCACCCGCGCGGACGGCAGCCCGGGGCGGGTGGAGCGGCGGGCCGAGGTCGTCCAGGCGGGACCGGTCCCGGAGGGAGCGAAGCTCGTCGCCCAGGTGTCGCGCTGGGATCGGCTGAAGGACCCCGACGGACTGCTCGAGTGCCTGGCGACGGAGCTCGAGGGCGCCGCGGAGCTCCACCTGCTGCTCGCGGGGCCCGACTCGGACGCGGTCGCCGACGACCCCGAGGGCGCGCTCGTCTGGAGGGAGGTCCGCGCGCACCGCGACGCCCTGCCCGCCGCCGTCCGCGCTCGCGTCCACCTGGCGGGCCTGCCGATGGCCGACCTCGACGAAAACGGGGTCGTGGTCAACGCGATCCAGCGACGTGCCGACGTCGTCGTCCAGAAGAGCCTCGCCGAGGGCTTCGGCCTCACGGTCGCCGAGGCGATGTGGAAGAGGCGGCCGGTGGTGGGCAGCCGGGTGGGCGGGATCGCGGAGCAGATCGTCGACGGGCACAGCGGCCTCCTGGTCGACCCGCGCGATCCGCGCGCCCTTGCCCGGGCCGTCCTCGAGCTCCTCGGCGACCCCGACCTCGTCGCGCGGCTCGGCGCCGCCGCCCACGACCGCGTCCGCCGCCGCTACCTCGGCGCGGTGCGGCTGACCGAATATGCCGAGCTGCTCGCCGACCTCGAGGGGCGCCGGTGACCTATCCGCGGCACCTCGCCTCCGACGTCGTCCTGCGCGACGGCTCGACCGTCTCCGTGCGCCCGGTCCGCCCGGCGGACGCCCCGCTCCTGCTCGACTTCTTCCGCTCGCTCGACGAGCGCTCGCTCGCCTTCCGCTTCTTCACCGGCGCGCCCCGGCTCGAGGAGGTCGCGCGGGTGCTCGCCGAGGTCGACCAGCGACGACGCTTCGGCCTCCTGGCGTTCCGCGGCGCCGAGCCACGTCCGGTGGGCCACGGCTTCTTCGCGGCCGTCGACGCGGAGACCGTCGAAGTCGCCTTCGCGGTGAGCCCAGCCCTGCAGGGCCGCGGCCTCGGCAGCGTGCTGCTCGCCCAGCTGGCCGAGCGGGCGGCCGAAGACGGTTTCGGGCGGATGGTCGCCGACGTCCTGCCGGAGAACCACGCGATGGTCTCGATGTTCCGCGACAGCGGCTTCCCGCTCGAGGTCCGCTCCGAGCCGGGAGCGGTGGTGGTCGAGATGGCGACGTCCCCCACGCCGGAGGCGATCGCCCGCTTCCAGGAACGCGACGCCGTGGCGGCGCGGGCGGCGGTGGCGGCGTTCTTCGACCCGGCAACCGTGGCGGCGATCGACGGCCCCGTGGAGGCCACACTGGACTGGGCGCGGCGGTCGGTGGACGGCGTCCGCGCGGTGGTCGTCCGCGGCGATCCCGACGAGTGGGGGCGACCCGGCTCGAAGGCGGAGCGCCGGCTGCTCGCGATCTGTCGCCGCGGTGGGGCGCGGCTGATCGGCCCCGCCTCCGGCGGGCTGCTCGACAACCGGCCCGGCCGGACGCTGAACCTGACCGCCGGCGCCGAGCGACCGCCGCGCGGGGGCGTCGGGATCGTCACCCAGGACGCCGCCGCCGGCCGGGCGCTTCTGGAGGGGGCCGTGCGACGCGGGCTCGGCGTCTCCACCTTCGTCTCGCTCGGGTCCCGCGCCGACGTGACGGCGAACGACCTGCTCGAGTACTGGGAGGAGGATCCGGCGACCCCGGTCGCGCTGCTGCAGGTCGAATCGTTCATCGACCCGCGCCGCTTAGCGCGGGTGGCGCGCCGGGTCGGCCGCGAGATGCCGATCGTCGTGATCGCCGAACGCGCCGCCGAGGAGGCGCCCGGCCGCGGCCTCTTCGATCAGGTCGGCGTCATCCGCGCGCGCGGTGCCGAGCAGGCGATCGACGCCGCGATGAAGCTTGCCGACCGGGCGGGCGGCGACGCGCGACGCCGGCACCCGCCGGCCGCGGCACCGGCGGTCACCGTCTCCGCCGCGGCGGCGGCGATCCTCGCCACGGCCCTGGCCGCCGGGACCGAGGAGCTCGACCAGGCCACGGCCGCGCACCTCCTCGACTGCTACGGGATCGCGACCGCGCGGGGACGCCGGCGCCCGACGACCGCGCCGTCGCTGCACGTGTCCGGCGAGAGCGATCCGCTGTTCGGTCCGGTGCTCCGCTGCGGCCCCGCCGGGATGCCCGCGGTCGAGCGGCCTGCGCGCCTCTGCCCCCTCGCCGCGGGCGATGCCGCCGCGCTTCTCGACCTCGGCCCGCCGGCCGACGCCGCCCCGCTGCCGCCCGCCGCGCGCCGGTCGCTCGAACGGGTCCTGGAGGGCGCGGCCACGGCGATGGCGGCCCACGCGGAGATCGCCTCGCTCGAGATCCGGCGGCTGGCGGTCACCCCGAGCGGCGCCGTCGCGCGCGCGGTCCGGATCCGCGTGCGCCGCCCGCCGGAGCGACGGCCCTGGCCGCGGACCTGGGAGTGAGGCGGCCGATCCACAATCGGTCGTGCGGCTTTGAACGCATGCGCGGGAGCCTTCGGCGCGCTTCGATTGAGCCATGACCAAGACCGCGGACACCCACGCCGCGCAGACCAGGGCGATGGCCTCGCAACGCGTCTGGGCCACCGAGCGGGCGGTCGACGCGATCGTCCACCTGCGCAACCAGCTGGGGAACAACCTGATGCTTCGACACGTCGCCGGGCTGGAAGGCGCCCCGGAAGTCCGGCTCGAGACCAGGGGCTACCCGCGCGGCCCCGACGACGTCTGCCTCGGCACCGTCGGCGGCGTCCAGTTCCTGATCGATCGCCGGCACGACGTCGCCCTCGGCTATCCCGACTTCCACGTCGACGTGACGCCGACCCGGCTCGACAACGACGAGACCGGCGTCCGGGCCCAATACCACCTGGTCAGCCGCGCGACCCCCCGGCTGAGCTCCCCCTGAGAGCACCCCCCGGCCGGCGCCGGGTCTCGGTTTGCAGGTGGCTACGACTGGAGCAGGTCGTGCTCGAGCGCGTAGCGGGTCAGCTCGGGGCGGCTGGAGAGGCCGAGCTTCTGCTGGATGTGGGCGCGGTGGGTCTCGACCGTGCGGACGCTGAGGTCGAGCTGCTCGCCGATCTCGCGGTTGGTGTGGCCGAGGGCCATCAGGCGCAGGACGTCGGTCTCGCGCGGCGAGAGGGCCTGGGCCGAGCCGGAGTCGGGGTCGCGCGAGAGGCCCGCCGAGACGGCGGCGGGCAGGTAGCGGTCGCCGGCCGCGGCGGCGCGCACCGCCTCGACCAGCTCCAGGTGGGCCGCGTCCTTGAAGAGGTAGCCGAGCGCGCCGTCGTCGAGGGCGCGGCGGGCGAGGCCGACGTCGCGTTCCATCGTCAGCAGGACGATCTGGGTGGCCGGGCAGGCGTCGCGCAGCCCGGCGACGGCGTCGACGCCGAGGCCGTCCGGCATGTTGACGTCGAGCACGAGGACGTCGGGCCCGAGGTCGGCCACAGCCTGGCGGGCACCCGCCAGGTCGCTCGCCTCCCCGGCGACCTCGAGGTCGGGCTGGGCTTCGAGCAACGCCCGCAGGGCACCGCGGACCACGGCGTGGTCGTCGGCGAGGACCACGGCGATCCCGCGCTCGGTCGGCTCGTCGGCCATCGCGGGGAGCGTAGCGCCGCGATCGAGCCGCGTGGCGCACGCGGCGATGTGGTGATCCACGGATGGAGGCCGGGTTCGCCCCGCCTAGCGTCAACCGGATGCAAGACGACCTCGAGACCGGGATCGAGGGTCCCGATCCGGCCGGCCCGAGCCCCTTCGCGCGCGTCTTCGTCGCCGGCGAGCGCGGCGGCGAGAGCCGACGCGACGCGGTGGCGCTCCGCATGGCTCTCGCGGCGGGCGCCGAGACCGTCACCGTCGGCGAGGATGCCGACCTCCTCGTCACCGGCGCCACCGACGAGGTCGAGGGAGCCCGCTGCCCGGTCGCGGTCGCCCCCCGCGGCCTGGCCGAGCGCGGGGGGTACGAGCTGCGACGGATCGACGTCGGGATCGACGGCGGCCGCGGCGCGGCGGCGGCGCTGGCCGTGGCCGGACGACTGGCGCTCGCCCACGACGCCCGGCTCCGGGCGATCGCCATCGCCGCGCCGGGATCCGCCCTGGACGGCGTCGCGCGGCAGGCCGACCCGCGCGAGGTGGAACGCCTCGCCGGTCGGCTGGAGCACGCGACCGCCGCCCTCACCGGGGTCTGGGCGGAGACCGAGCTGCGCGAAGGCCCGGTCGCGAGGGTCATCGTCGACTTCGCCCGTCAGGCCGACCTCCTCGTGCTCGGCTCGCGCGCAGGTTACGGGAACGCCGGCCGGGTCGTGCTCGGCGAGGTCGCCGCGCGGGTCCTCGGCGCCGCTGCCTGCCCGACCCTGATCGTCCCCGCCCCCTGACCCGGGTCTTCCCGGCCTGGCGACCGCCCTGGTGATCGGGAACATGGTCGGGTCGGGCGTCTTCCTGCTGCCCGCCTCCCTCGCCGGCGCCGCCGGCCCGATGTCGCTGGTCGGCTGGGCCTTCACCGGCGCGGGCGCGATGCTCCTGGCGTTCGTCTTCTCCCGCCTCGGCCGCGCGATGCCCCGCACCGGCGGGCCCTACGCCTACGCGCGGCGGGCGTTCGGCGACTTCATCGGCTTCCAGACCGCCTGGGGCTACTGGATCGCCGCCTGGGCCGGGAACGCCGCGATCGCCGTCGCCTTCGTCGGCTATCTCGCCGTCTTCTGGCCGCAGGTCGGCACCGACAACCTGCTCGCCGCGATCGTCGGCGTCGGGGTCATCTGGCTGCTCACCGCTACCGGCGCCGCGACGCGGCTCGGCGTCCACTCCGAGGTCGGGACGCTGCGGCGGGTCATGCTGCATCGCCCCGACCTGGAGCTGCGGCGCCTCACCCCGGCCAACAAGGACGAACTGCTCTTCGACGACGTCCTCTGGGTGAAGCGCGCGCGCCAGGAGCACGACGCGTTCGCCGACGCGCTGGTCGAGCGCGGGGTCGAGGTGCTCTACCTGCACGAGCTGCTCGCCGAGACGCTCGCCATCCCCGCCGGCCGCGAGGAGGTTCTCGCGGGCACCCTGGACGGGGCCTGCCTCGGCCCGCGGCTCGGCCGGGCGGTCTCCGCCTGGCTCGGCGAGGTGCCGGCGGAGGAGCTGGCGCAACGCCTGATCGGCGGCGTCACCTACGCGGAGCTGCCCTTCGCGAGCGACTCGCTGGTCGCCCAGGTGGCGCGCCGCGACGGCTTCGTCCTGCCGCCGCTGCCCAACCACCTCTTCACCCGCGACACCTCCGCCTGGATCTTCGGCGGCGTCACGGTCCACTCGATGGCGAAGCCGGCGCGCCGGCGCGAGGCCCTCCACCTCGCGGCGATCTACCGCCACCATCCGCTGTTCAGGGCCGAGCACGAGGTCTGGAGCGACGGCCTCGGCCGGCCAGCCCGCCTCGAGGGCGGCGACATCCTCGTGATCGGCAACGGCTGCGTGCTGATCGGGATGGGCGAGCGCTCCACCCCGGCCGGCGTCGAGCTCCTCGCCCACCGCCTCTTCGAGGCCGGCGCGGCGCGCCAGGTGATCGCGGTGGTGCTGCCCGCGCGGCGCTCCAGCATGCACCTGGACACGGTGATGACGATGGTCGACCGCGACGCCTTCACCGTCTACCCGGAGCTGCGCGACTCGATGGTCGGCTACACGCTGACCCCGGGGCCCGACGGCGTCCGCGTCGCCCGCGAGCAGGAGCTCTTCACGGCGATCGCGACGGCCCTCGAGGTCGACTCGCTGCGCCTCTTCGAGACCGGCGGCGACCGCTTCGAGGCCCAGCGCGAGCAGTGGGACGACGGCAACAACGTCCTCGCCCTCGCCCCCGGCGTGGTGATGGCCTACGAACGCAACGTCGACACCAACACGCGCCTGCGCCACGAGGGGATCGAGGTGATCACGATCGCGGGCGCCGAGCTCGGCCGCGGCCGCGGCAGCCCACGCTGCATGTCGTGTCCGATCGAGCGGGACGCGGTGCCGGTGCGAGGGCCGTGCCGCTGAGCGGCTGCCGACCGCCGAGCGAGCAGGCGGCGCCGGCGACGCTGGTGGACGTCGGCTGACTCAGCCGACCGCGCTCGGGGCCGGCGTCACCCGGGTCCCGGCCTCGCCGCGGACGATCCGATCGGCATCCCCGAGGGCGCCGATCGCGGCGGCCCTGCCGGTCGCCTCGACGAAGCGGCAGGCGGCCTCGACCTTCGGGGCCATCGAGCCGGCGGCGAACTCCATCGTGCGCAGCTGCTCGACCGTCGCCCGCCCCAGCGGCCGTTCGCGGTCGGTGCCCCAGCCGACGCGGACGGCATCGACGTCGGTCAGCATCAGCAGCAGGTCGGCGTCCAGGCGACGTGCCAGAAGGGCGGCCGTGAGGTCCTTGTCGACGACGCCCTCGACGCCGCGCAGGCGACCGTCGGCGCCGACCGTGACCGGGATGCCGCCGCCGCCGGCGCAGACGACGAGGACGCCCGCGTCGACCAGCAGCCGAAGGGAGCGGAGCTCGGAGATCGCCCGCGGCTCGGGCGAGGGGACGAGGCGGCGCCAGCGCTCGCCGTCGCGGCCCATCACCCAGCCTCGCTCGGCCCGCAGGCGGCCCGCCTCCCCGGCCGAGTAGACCGGACCGATCGGCTTCGACGGCTCCTCGAACGCGGGGTCGTCGGGATCGACCACGGTCTCGGTAAGGACGGTGACGATCTCCCGCTCGGGAAGCTGGTTGCGGAGCGCCAGCTCCAGCAGGTGGCCGACCATGCCCTCGCTCTCGGCGCCGAGCACGTCGAGCGGATACGGGGCGATGGCGCCGTAGCTCTCGCTCTGCAGGGCGAGCAGCCCGACCTGCGGGCCGTTGCCGTGGGTGATCACCACCTCGTGGCCGGCGGCAAGCTCGGCCAGGCCGACCGCCGAGGCCTCGACGTTGCGGCCCTGCGTGGCGGCGTCGGCGGGTTGGCCGCGGCGAAGCAGCGCGTTGCCACCGAGGGCGACGAGGATTCTCATGCCGTCATGCTCGCGCGGTCGTGGCCCCCCACCATCGGCGATCCTCCACATCGAGCGGTGCGGGGAGGCGGGGTCGCCGGCAGACTGGTGACATGAGCGACCCGGCCGAGATCACCGTCGTCCTCGCCGACGACCACAACGTGATCCGGGCGGGCCTGCGCGCGATGCTGGAAGGCGAGCCCGACCTGCGGGTGATCGGCGAGGCCGCGGACGCCGCCGCGGCGGCGAAGCTGGTCGAGGACCGACGGCCGGACGTCCTCCTCCTCGACCTCCAGATGCCCGGCGCCGACCCGCGCGCCGACGTCCCGCGGCTCCGCGAGGCGGTGCCGGGACCGGCGGTCGTCGTCCTCACCATGCAGAGCGACCCGCGCATCGCCCGTGACCTGATGCGGGCGGGCGCGGCCGGCTTCGTGCTCAAGCAGGCGGCCGAGCGCAACCTCGGCGAGGCCATCCGCACCGCCGCCGCCGGCGGCTCCTACGTCGACCCCCGCCTCGGCGGCGAGATGGCGAAGCTCGAGGCCGACCCGCTCGACGACCTCACCGAGCGGGAGCTCGAGCTGCTGCGCCTCGTCGCCCTCGGCCACACCAACCGCGAGATCGGCGAGCAGCTCTTCCTCAGCGTCCGCGCGATCGAGGTGAACCGGGCGAAACTGCTGGAGAAGATCGGCGTCGAGTCGCGCCCGGAGCTGGTCCGCTTCGCGATCGCCAACCGGGTGATCGAGCCTGGCGGCAGCTAGGAGGATCGGCGGAGGCGCAGTCCGCTCCTACCGGCCGATGAAAGGATTGCGTCCGTCGCTGCAACGCTCTTTCACCAGCCGGTTCCACTCCTCCTCGCTCAGGGGGCAGTCCACAAGGTCCCAGAACTCGCGCAGCTGAAGGCAGCACTGATTGGCCATCCGTTTGGCCAACGCGGCCCCTATCTCGTCGTGTGAGTGCGAAAGCCGAGTAACGATCGTGGTGACCCCGTCGAGGGTCTTCCGAAACATGTGATGGTGCGACTCGTCGCGCTCCATGCCCTTCTCGAGTAAGGACTTCGCAATCTCCGCAGTACTGCGCGTGTTCCCCATGCCTGTTGGGGATACTACTCAGAAGAGGTCGCGCAAATGCTCCAGTTGTTCCTGAAGAGCAGGGGAAAGGGCATCTTGCCTTTCGAGTACATCGCGGTGCTCACGGAGGGCGACAGCCAAATCTCGCACGGCTTGATCGGCATCCGGGCCTGCCCCAAAAACGCCAGTCATCGAATCTGACGCGATGTAACCGTCTTCGGTCGCTTCCAATTGCAACCGTGGAATCCGGGGAGCCGCCTTATAGATAAGGGTTCCGGCCACGTATTCAGCGGAGGATCGATACCGAGCGCCAATATGCTTTCCCCAGTGAGGTTGCGAGGATCGGCCGGGTCGGGTCAGATCGACGTTGATTTTGTCCGCGACTGAACTCATCGGTCGTCACCGCCTTTCTCATGATCTCCGTACGGGCGCCGTACCTCACCATAGGTCTTCTCGTACTCCAATAGGTTCTGGCTTAAGGACTGCAACAAATTCAGGACGAGCGTTGGAGGAATCCGAACGCGTGAGACGACCGTCGCCTGCGGCCCATCGGCGGCGAACGGCTGCACCAGACAGAAGTCGAGCGCGAAGTCATGTGGCGAATGCCACACCCCCACGAGATTCGCGTAACTACCCGCCGCTACCGGCGGCGGCACGTGAATTTCGATGTCTTGCTGGTTCTCCACGCGCCTCAGGCCCCACCCGGTGCGCCGACAGAGGCTTCCACCTTGGAAAAGGCTAGCGGAAGTAGTCAACAAGGGTCCGGGCGAGGTTGCTCGCCCTAGCCCCCCCGCACCGGAAAAGTAGAGCTGACCGTCGTTCCCCGGCCGGGTCGCGAGTCGATCGCGAGCGTGCCGCCCAGCAGCTCGACTCGCTCGCGCATGCCGAGAAGCCCTCGGCCGGGGGCAAGGGTCGGGTCGAAGCCGTCGCCGTCGTCGCGGACCTCGATCTCGATCCGCCCCGCGCCGGTCCCGACGCGGACCGCGGCGGAGCGCGCCTTGGCGTGCTTGACCACGTTGTTCAGCGCCTCCTGCACGAGCCGGTAGACGGCGCGCTCGGTGTCGCTGGTCAACTCCCCGGACAGCGCGATCTCGGTGGCGACCTCGAGATCGCCGCGGTTCGCCGACTCCTCGGCGAGGGCCTCCAGCGCGCCTGGGAGGCCGAGCCGCTCCAGCGAGGCGGGCCGCAGGTCGTTGATCAACCGGCTGAGCTCGGTGATCTGCTCCTCGAGCCCTTCGACCGTCGCTTCGGCGGCGCCTTCGATCTTCCTCGCCCGATCGGGCCCGGTCCCCTGGAGCGCCGCGGCGAGGGTGATCCGCACCGCGGCCAAGGACTGCAGGACGCCGTCGTGGAACTCCTGCGCCCAGCGACGGCGCTCGTCCTCGGCGATCTCGACCTGCTGCTGCAGGCGTCCCGCCTCGACCGACTGGGCGGTGCCGACGGCGATCGCCGCGGTCGCCGCGAACGCCTGCAGGAGGCGCAGGTCCTCGTCGTCGAAGTCGCCGCCCGCTTCGCGGTCGAGGGCGACGAGGGCGCCGACGGCGCGACCGCGGAAGAGCAGCGGGACGACCAGGGCGGACTCGGCCCCGAGCCGCTCGCGGAGGCGGGCTTCCGACGGAGGCGTCCCCCGCTCGAGGTGCCGGGCGACCCGCTCCCGCATCGCCGCCTGGAAGACCTCATCGTCGGTGGGGATCGTCAGCTCCGCGACCTCCGGCCCGACCCGGCCTGCCTGCGCGGCCACCGCCAGGCGGTCGCCGCGACGCAGCAGCACCAGGACGGTGCGGGCCTCGACCAACGCCCGCCCCCGCTTCACGATCAGGTCGAGGACGCGCCCGACATCGGTCTCACCGCCCACCGTGCGGGCGATGTCGGCCGAGGTCTCGGCGCGGCGCAGGGCGCGCTCGACCTCCCCCTCGCGGGCGCTCAGCGCCGTGTAGAGCCGGGCGTTCTCGATCGCGATCGCCGCCCAGTTGGCGAGCGTCAGCGCCGCCTCCTCGTCATCCTCGCCGAACTCCTCGCCGCCCGCCTTCTCGGTCATGTAGAGGTTGCCATAGACCCGGCCGCGGATCCTGATCGGCACGCCGAGGAAGGTGTGCATCCGTGGATGGCCGGGCGGGAACCCGTAGGCGTGGGGGTGGGATTCGACGTCGGCGACCCGCAGCGGCTCGGGGTGGCGGATCAGCTCGCCGAGCACGCCCCGCCCGCGGGGCAGCGGGCCGATGTCGCGGCGGGTCTCGTCGTCGATCCCGAGGTAGATGAAGCGTTCCAGCTCGCGGCCCTCCGGATCGAGCACCCCGAGCGCGGCGTACTCGGCCCCGGTCAGCTCCCGCGCCGCCTCGACGACGGCCGGCAGCACCGCCTCCAGGTCGAGCTCGGAGAGGAGCGAGGAGCCGACCTCGACCAGGCGCCTGAAGCGGTCGTCTTCCGGGCCGACGATCTCGTCGGTGACGGGCATCGGTCCACTATCGCACCGGCCCGCCGATTTTGGGAGGAGGATTCTTGGCAGGTGAGGCGCTCAGACGCCGAGGTCGCGCCGCTCGAACAGCATTGCGCCGAGCAAGACGAGCATCGCGGCGAGCAGGAGGAGCCCGACGAAGGCGAGCGGTTCGATCCCCTCTTCGATCGCGTTGCCGTAGTAGCGGAAGATCGAGGCATGGCGAATCCCGGCGAGGCCTTCGTCGAGCTTGCCGATCAGGTCGACCACGTACATCGCGACGAGGAAGCCCGCGACCGCGCCGGTGACGACGCTCGTCCTCAGCGAGACGCCGCAGACGACGACCGCCATCCCGCCGCCGACGAGGGCGAGCGGCCAGACCGCGGCGAAGCCGGCGACGGCGTCCCCCAGGCCGAGGCCGGCACCGGCGAGGAGGCTGCCGAGGAGGCTCAGGAGCAGGGTGATGAGGAGGACCACCGCGACCTCCACCGCGGCCGCGAGCAGGGCGGCCAGGCAGATGGCCCGGCGGGTGACGGGCGCCGAGAGGAGCACCTCGAGGCGGCCGCTTTCCGCCGTCCCGCTGAGGTCGCTCGCGACCGCGCGCGCGGCCAGGTAGCCGAGCGCCAGCGGCACGATCAGGCTCAGCATCTCGCCGTGCAGGTATTGCTCGACACTCGACAGCTCACCGATCCCGAACGCCTGCTTGAGCCCCTCCGGGTACTGCGCCACGACCTTGGTCAGGGCGCCCTGGACGGAGGGATAGATGGCGACGATGAACGCCGACATCGCCCCCAGGGGCAGCCCCCAGGCGAGCGCCGAGCGCCGCCGCTCGCGCAGGTGGAAGCCGACCAGGGAGGCGAGCTGGGACCTCATCGCTCCTCCTCCCCACCCTCGTAGTAGCCGAGGAAGACCTCCTCCAGGGTGGGCCGCGATACCTCGAGGTCGGTGACGTGGTGGGTGGCGAGGGCCTTCACCACCGGGTCGACGTCGCCGGCGAACCGGAAGCTCACCCCGCCGTCGAACCGCTCCACGTCGCTGACGCCCGCGAGCCGCCGCAGCTCCTCGAGCCCGCCGCCGTCGGCGAGGTGCACCGACACCTTGCGGCGCGCCCGCCCGAGCAGATCCGGCACCCGCTCGACCGCGACCAGCCTCGCGTCGCGGACGATCCCGACCCGGTCGCAGATTCGCTCGACCTCGTCGAGCTCGTGCGAGGAGAGGAAGACGGTGGCGCCGCGGTCGCGTTCCTCGCCGACCAGGGCGAGGAACTCCTCCTGCATCATCGGGTCGAGGCCGCCCGTCGGCTCGTCGAGGACGAGCAGCTCGGGTCGATGGAAGGCGGCGAGGATCAGGCCGACCTTCTGGCGGTTGCCCCGCGACAGCTCGCCCAGCGGCCGGTCGAGGTCGGCGCGGAAGCGCTCGGTCAGCTCCCCCGCACGATCGGTCGCCGCGCCGCGCAACCGCGCCAGCAGATCGAGCGCCTGCCGGCCGGTCGTCTCGCGGCCGAAGCCGAAGTCGCCCGGGAGGTTCCCCACCCGCCGGCGGATCGCGACGCTGTCGCGCCGGCTGTCGAGGCCCAGCAGGCGGGCCGAGCCGGCGGTCGGGTGGATCAGGTCGAGCAGCGTGCGGATCGTGGTCGTCTTGCCCGCCCCGTTGGGGCCGAGGAAGCCGAAGACCTCCCCCGCCGCCACGCTCATCGTCAGCTCGGCGATCCCGTGCCCGCCCGGATAGAGCTTGCTGAGCCGCTCGGTCTCGATCGCCGCGTCGCTCACCGCGAGGTCACCCGCGCCGGGCGGCGCCGTCGGCCACGCCGATCGCCGACCCTCCCAGCCAGGCGAGGACCCAGACCTCGGTCGCCTCGCTTCCACGTCCACGCTCGCCGCTCACGACGCCAACCTAGGTCCCTCGTCTGCCCCCTCCATCGTGGCAAGGCCACACGATCCAAGGTGGACGCGCCTCCTTGACTCGGCGCCCGGCTCCTAGGATCGGCGGCGTGCCGGCCGCGACCCCGACCCGTCACCTGCACGGGCTGATCGTCCGCCGTCGCCACCGGCTGGTGGCGGCGGGCGGCGTCGCGGCGCTCCTGGCGGTGCTCGGGCCGGGCCTCCTGGCCGGGCTCTCCGACGACGACCCGGCGGGGATCACCACCTACTCGATCCTCGGCGCCAAGTACGGCTACGAGATGACCTGGGTGCTGGTCGTCTCGACCGCGGCGCTGATCGTCTTCCACGAGCTCGGCGTGCGGCTCGGGATCGTCACCGGCAAAGGGCTCCTGACGCTGGTGCGAGAGCGCTACGGGAGGCGGGCCGCCGCCCTCGTCCTCACGGCGCTGGTCGTCGCCAACACCGGCACGCTCTGCGCCGAGTTCGCGGGCGTCGCCGCCGCGATGCAGCTGCTGACCGGGATGAGCCGCTACGCGAGCGTGCCGATCGCGGCGCTCGCGGTCTCCGCGCTCGTGCTGCGGGAGAACTTCCGCCACGTCGAGCACGTGCTGTTGGCGCTCGGCGCGGTCTTCGTCGCCTACGTCGTCTCGGGGATCCTCGCCCATCCCGACTGGGGCGCGGCGGCGCGCGGCGCGGTGGTCCCCGGCCTGCCCCTGAATCGCGACGCGCTGCTGGTCGCGGTGGCGACCGTCGGCACCACCCTGGCGCCCTGGGGGCTCGCGTTCATCCAGTCCTACGCCGTGGACAAGCACCTGCGGCCGAAAGACCTCTCCTACGAGCGCGTGGACGTCATCGTCGGCGCCGTCCTGACCGGCGTGATCGGCTTCTTCGTCATCGTCGCCTGCGCCGCGACCCTGCACGTCGCCGGGGTCGAAATCGAGGACGCGCGGGACGCGGCGCGCGGCCTCGAACCACTGGCCGGGAGCGCCGCCGCGACCCTGTTCGGCCTCGGGTTCCTCGGCGCCGCCCTACTCGCCGCGGCGATCGTGCCGCTCTCCACCGCCTACTCGATCTCGGAGACGCTCGGCGACAAGGCCGACCTCGACGACAGCTTCGCCGAGGCGCGGCCGTTCTACCTCAGCTTCGGCGCGGTCACCGTCGTCGCGGCGGCCGTGGTGCTGATCCCCGGCGCGCCCCTGATCCAGCTCCTGTTCCTGACGCAGGCGCTGAACGCTGTGCTGCTGCTGGTGCTGCTGCCGTTCCTGCGCCGTCTCGGGGGAGACCGCGACCTGATGGGACAGCACGCGCTCGGGCCCGCCGGGCGGATCGCGACCGGCCTGGCGCTGGCGTTGATCGCCACCTCGGTCGTCGCGCTGGCGGTTCTCGCCGTCGCCTGAGTCTGCCATGGGACGCGAAGGCTCAGCGATGGATGAGATCGTCCGCCGTCCGGGGCGCGTCGGCAATCGTGACGATCGGCTCGGGCGGGCCGATGAAGAAGCCCTGCGCGCAGTCCACGCCGTACTCGCGCAACGCGGCCAGCGTCTTCTCGTCCTCCACCCCCTCGGCCACGGTCTGCTTGCCGAGGCTGTGGGCGACGTCGGTGATCGATCTGACGACCTCGCGGTCGGTGGCGTTGTCGCGCATGTGGCTGACGAACTCCATGTCGATCTTCAGGTAGCTGGTCGGCAGGTGCTTGAGCCAGGTGAAGGAGCCGAAGCCGGTGCCGAAGTCGTCGAGGGCGACGCCGCAGCCGAGCTCGCTCAACTCCTCGACGAAGGCCCGCGCCGTCCCCATGTTGGACATCGCCGCGGTCTCGGTGATCTCGAAGATCAGGTGGCGGGGATCGACGCCGTCGTCGATCGCGTCGTGGATGAGGCAGAGGATCTGCGCGTCACCGATCGAGGGCGCCGCCAGGTTGATGCTGACGCGCTCCCCCTGGCGTGCCAGGCGCAGCCCGTTCGCGGTGACCCAGCGGTCGATGTCGGTGATCAGCCCGACCCGCTCGGCGGTCGGCAGGAATGCCGCGGGCGGGACGATGTCGCCGTCCTCGTCGATCATGCGGATCAGGAGCTCCCGGTGGCTCACCTTCCCCGTCCCCAAGTCGATCATCGGCTGCGCGTAGAGCTGGAAGCGGTCCTCGCGCAGCGCGGCCCGGATCCGCTCGACCCAGCTCATCGCCCCGTTGGCCTTGCCGCTGTAGACGACCACGCGGTCGCGGCCGCGGTCCTTCGCCTCGTACAGGGCCATGTCGGCGGCGACCAGCACGTCGTCGGCGACCAGCCTCGCCCTGGCGTCGAACGGTGCGATGCCGACGCTGAGCTTCGGGGTCGCGTCGACCCGGCGGGCGCGGGCGCGGATGTCCTCGGCCACCTCGCGTGCCTCGTCCGGCGTGACGTCGGACAGGACGACCGCGAACTCGTCCCCACCGAGCCGTGCGAAGACGTCGGTCTCGCGGGCGCGACCGGCGATCGCCGCGGCGACCCCCTTCAGGGCGCGGTCGCCGACCGCGTGGCCGTGGGTGTCATTGATCGTCTTGAAATTGTCGATGTCGATCATCAGGACGGCGCCGGCCTGCCTGTAGCGGGCAACGAGGCGCAGCGCCCGTTCGAGCTCCTCGCCGAAGCGCCGACGGTTGAACAGACCGGTGAGCGGGTCGTGGTCGGCCTGGTATTCGAGCTGCGCCTCCATCCGCTTGCGGTCGGTGATGTCCTGGATCGTCCCGCGGAAGCGGACGACAGCGCCGTTCTTGGCGGCCGGCTCGGCACGGACCAGGAACTCGCGAACCCCCGCTTCGCAGGTGCGCAGGCCGAGCTCGACGGCGAAGGCGCGGCCGTCGCCCATCGCCCGCTCGACACCCCGGTGCATGGCGTCGCGGTCATCGGGCTCCGCCCGCGATTCGATCTCCGCGAAGCTCAGCGTCGAGCCGGGATCCAGGCCCAGCAGGCGCGCGGCCTCGTCCGAGAACTCGGCGCGATCCTCCATCACGTCCCACTCCCAGGACCCGAGCTGGGCGACCTCCTGAGCCTCGGCGAGGCGACGGCGGCTCAGCGAGAGGTCCCTGAGGGAGACCGCCTGCCGGGTCAGCGTGAGGATCACGATCAAGGCGACGATGCAGCTCACCAGGACGTTGGGGAAGAAAGGCTCGCCGATGTCGACGCGGATGAAGATCGCCACCACGATCACGGCGGCGAGGAAGGGCAGCCAGCCGTTGCGGGATCCCTCGCCGGCGCGGGCGCGAGCTTCGGGCCCGGCGGCCCGCTGCCGCGCCGCCGCGAGGATGAAGCAGGCGGTCGACAGCTCGTAGGCGATGTTCAGCACCGATTCGGCGCCGTAGGTGCCCTGGAGAACCTCGTAGCCCCAGAAGAGATCGCCGAGGACGAGGAGCATGATCGCGCCGGTGAGCCAGCGCAACTGGTCGCGGACCGCGGGCAACGGTCGGGCGAGCAAGGCCGCGGCCAGCGCCACGATCAGGATCGTGTCGGCGACCGGGTAGGCGACCGTCACCACCGCTTCCAGGGTCGAGGTGCTTTCCAGCACGGTCGGCCCAAGTACGAGGTAGGCGAAGACGGCGCCGCCCGCGAGGCCGACCACGGCGCAGTCGAGCGTTAGCTCGAGCGTCTGGCGGGTGCTGCGGCGCAGGCTCGGGAAGCAGAGCACGCCGGCGAGCATCAGCGGGTAGAAGGCGAGGTAGAGCACGTCCGCCGGCGAGGGGTATCCCAGTTCCGCGCTCACCAGTTCGGCCCCGAGTTCGTAGAGCGCTCCGGCCGCCTGGGCGCCGAGCGCCGAGGCGATCAACAGCCAGGCGCGCCGCAGTCGGGGCTGGCGCCCGGCCCGACGCGAGGCGGACCAGGCGACGAGCGCTGCCACGACTCCGAGCGGCGATTGGAATATCGCCGCCGCCGAGGAATGCGCCAGCGGCAACGAAGGGAGGAGATGCCAGGCCGCGTAGATGGCGAGGAAGATGACGAGGGCGGCGTAAGGCGCCGATAGGCGGACGGGTCGGGAGGTGATGCGCTCAGGGATGCTCATGTGGCGACCATCGACGGGTACGGGGGCGTCTCTATCCGTAGAAGCCCACATCGCCACAGGACCGTGGACGGATGTGCGAGCCCGAGGGCCCGCGCGCCTCACCAACTGCGCCGGGCTCCGACCAGCTCCTGCAGGTAGCCGGCGACCGAGATCGGCGACATGAACAGCTGGTAGCTGAGCAGGTAGACGAGGTAGCCGCCGACGTTCTTCCTCACCCGCAGGCCGACCTCCGCGAAGGCCTGGCGGCTGAGGTGGAACATGATCGCCGCGAGACCGACGTTCAGCGGCAGCACGGCGAGGGTCATCGGCCCGACGATCGCGAAATTGCCGAAGCAGGCGAGGACGAGGCCGATCGGGAAGGCGATCGAGTAGACGCCGTCGATGAACGGGAAGGCGAAGTCGACGAGCACCGCGTGGGCGTTGGAGCGGCCCCCGCAGAGCAGCGGCGCCCCGTACTGGCGGAGGCCCTCGATCATCCCGCGGGCCCAGCGGCGGCGCTGGCGGGAGAAGTGTCGGAGATCCTCGGGCGCCCCGGTGAAGGCGATCGCGGTGCGCTCGTACCCGACCCGGCCTCCGGCCTGCATCATCGCCCAGGTGAGGACGATGTCCTCACCGATCCGGTCGGGCCAGCCGCCGACCGGACGGCCTCGGTGCGGTAGACGCTGAAGGCACCCTGGGCGACCATCGTGCCCTGGAAGAGGCCCTGCTGGCGCTTCACCGAAGCGATGCCGAGGAAGTAGTCCCACTCTTGGGCCCGCGTGATGAGGTTGCGGCGCGAGTTGCGGACGAATACGGCGCCGGCGACCGCGACGGTGTCGGGCGGCGAGATCAACAGGCGGGCGACGATCCTTTCGAGTGCCGACCCCATCAGCACCGTGTCGGCATCGACCGTGCAGACGAGCGGCGTGTCGACCAACGCGACGGCGGCGCTGAGCGTGCGCGCCTTCCCGCCGTGCTCGAAGGTCTGCACCGCGATCCGCGGGTCGCGCGCGGCGCGCGCCCGGGCGAGCTCCGCAGTGCGGTCGGTCGAGCCGTCGTCGGCGACGAGGATGCGGAGCCTCCCCGGATATCGCTGGCGGCACACGTATTCGAGCGTCTCCTCGATGGTTGCCTCCTCCTCGAAGCAGGCGATGACGACGGTGAGCGCCGGGAAGGCGAGATCGAACCGCAGCGGCGGTGGGCGATCGATCAGCAGCGACGCGACGAGGTTTGCGTTCAGGTAGCCGGGCAGGATCGCGATCCCGACGACCACCGCGATCGCGATCGGGAGCGTGATCGAACCGGCGAGCGAATCGATCCACGGCAGCGAGATCCACGTCGAAACGGCCGCCCAGGCGATCGTGACGCCAAGGACCAGCGCCAGTTTCAGTTGCAGCCGGACGTAGATGTGGCGACGTTCGGTCGGCGTGCGCTCGAGCTCGCCGATCGTCGTGGGCGGCCCGTCGAGTGCGGGGGCCTCGCTGCATGCGGACGGGATCATGTTCCGCTCATCGGCAGCAGCCGCAGCGAGCCCGTCCGTAGAACGCACCAAATTGTCCTGCGGCCGGCACGCCTACGAAGCCCGGGCCTCGTACATCCGGCCAGGCAGATTTGGTAGCGCCGGGCCGATCCGATTCGTCGCGCCCTTGGCGAGGCCGACCGGGGATGGGCGCGAAATCCGGCTACCCAAGCGGAATGTCCGGTACCTGACGGGCCGCGGCGCCGATTCACCCCACCGATCGGCGCGGGAAATCACGGATGGGCCCCGGCCCCGGCGAGCCGACCCTCCCCGTGCCATGCGAGGAGCCAATCCACTCATCCCTCGGCCCGGACGAGCCGCGAAGCTCGCGCTGTCGGCGTTGCTGATCGGCGCCCTGGGCGGCGCGATCTCGCTCGGCGTCTACGGAGCGTTCACCGCGACCACGCAGAACGCCGGCAACGAGGTCGCCAGTGGCAGCGTCGAATTCTCCGACAACGACTCCGGCGCCGCGCTCTACAACGCGACCAACATCAAACCGGGGGAATCGATCACCCGCTGCATCAAGGTGACCTACGGCGGCTCGCTGCCCGCGGTCGCCCGCCTCTACTCGCCGAGCAGCCCCGGTCCACTCGCCCAGTACGTCGAACTCACCGTCACCCAGGGGACCCAGGCAAGCCCGACCTTCCCCGGCTGCACCGGCTTTGCCGCCGACTCGACCGGCGTCATCTACAGCGGCACCCTCCAGGCGTTCGAGCAGACCCGCGGCAGCTATGGCGCCGGCGTCGTCACGGCGCCGCCCGGCAGATCGAGCTGGGGTGCCGGCGAAAGCGTCATCTACCGCTTCCAGGCCGTCCTCCAGGCAAGTGCCCCCGACTCCAGCCAGGGCTGGAGCTCCGGCGAGCACTCCTTCGTCTGGGAGGCGCGCAGCCAATAGCGCCGGCGACGCCGGCAGCGACTTCGTCCCACGCACCAACGCAATCGACAAGGAGAAAACCATGAACAAGTCCAACAAGCTGCTGATATCGGCCCTGCTGGTCGGGGTGCTCGGCAGCCTGGTTGCGCTGGGCGTCTTCGGACTCTTCAGCGCGACCACGCAGAACGCGGGCAACGAGATCAGCTCGGGAACCGTCCTGATCTCCGACAACGACGCCGGTTCGGCGCAGTTCAACGTCACCAACGCCAAACCCGGCGAAAGCTGGGAACGGTGCATCAAGGTCACCTACAACGGCTCGCTGCCGGCCGACGTCCACCTCTACATGACCGGCGGCGGCGGAGCGCTCGAGCCCTACCTCCATCTGACCCTGTCTCAGGGGACGCAGGCGAGCCCGACGTTCCCGAGCTGCGCGGGCTTCACCCCCGACAACACCAACGGGACCGGGGTCCTCTACGACGGCGCTGCGGCCGGCCTACTCGGAAGCGACTACGAAACCGGCCTGACGGTGGTGCCCTTCGGCCAGGAATCCTGGGCCAGCGGCAGTGCGCTGGTCTTCAAGGAGAGGCTGGCGCTCTCCGCGGAAGCCCCCGACACCGCCCAGGGCGCGACGACCGGCGTATTCACGCTGTTCGCCGAGGCACGCAACCACGCCTGAGTCGGACGCACGGGCGAGGAGATGACGACCCGACAGCAGAAGAAGCTCGCCGCAGCCGCGGGAGCGATCGTCGGGGTGGCCTTTGCGGTCGCCCTGCTGATCGCCTCCCGCCCGGGGGCCGCCGGGTCGCCGCTGCCCGCCGCGCTCCGCGTCTCGATGGCGCCGGGCGGAGCGCTGGAAGTGACGCCCGCGCCGCCGCGCCCGCTGCTCGACGGCCGATCCCTCCGCCCCGGGGGACGGCCGGCGACGGCCGACTTCCGGCTCCGCAACCAGACCGGATCGACGCTCGCGACGACGCTGGTGGCAAAGGCCGACTCGACCGCGCTCGACGGGCTGCTGCGCGTGCGCATCCTCGCCGGCGGCGCGCCGCTGGCGGACACCACCCTGCAGGGAATCGAGCTTCATCCGCCCACCCTGAGGCTCCGCTCGGGCGAGGCGCGGCGCCTGCGCCTGGATGCCTGGATCCCGGGTGGGATCCTCGCCGGCTGGCAGGGTCGCCTGGTCCAGGTGACGCTGCGGCCGCGCGTGCGGCCGATCGGGGGCGGCACGTGAGGATCCGTGCCTTCATCGCCTGGGGCCTGGGCACGTTCGTCGTCGCGGTGCTGCTGGCGGCGACGCTGCCGCTCGCGATCGGCTGGCGCCCGATGATCGTCCGCTCCGGCAGCATGACGCCGACGATCAGGACCGGCGACGTGGTCGTCGTCCGCCCGATCTCCCCGACCGCTGCGCGGGTCGGCGACATCGTCACCTTCGACGATCCCGAAGGCGGCGAACGGGTGCTGGTCCACCGCGTCCGGGCGGTCTCACGCCACGGCGGCAAGGTCGACGTCGTCACCCAGGGCGATGCGAACACCGCCCGCGAGCACTGGGCGGTGCCCGCCGCCGGGACGATCGGCACGGTCGCCTATCGCATCCCGGCGCTCGGCTTCGCCGCGGTCTGGATCAGCTCTCCGGGGGGTCGGATCTTCCTGGTGATCGTGCCGGCGCTCCTGCTTCTCCTGTCCGGCATGCGTTGGATCTGGCGTCCGCGCCCGACCCGGAAGGGGCCGGCGTGAGGGCCGTCGTCTCGATCCTCGCTGCGCTGCTCGGCTTCGGGGCGGTGACCGGCACCGCCTGGGCCCTCTACAGCGGGACGACTTCGAGCACCGGCAACGCGCTGGTCGCGAGCAGCGACTGGGTGGCGCCGACCGTGTCGGGTTCGGTGATTGCCAAGAGCCAGGGCGGCGTCGCGGGCTACATCGGCCAAGGCGGCAGCTACTACGCCTACGCGAACGCGACCGACGCTGGCGCCCCGGCGAGCGGCCTCGTCAGCATCGCCGCCAACCTCGGCTCGCTCACCGCCGGCCAGAGTGCCGCCCCCCTCTCCCCCGGCTCCTTCTCCGCGGGCGGCGCGAGCTACGGATATCGCTCCGCGGCGCTGACGGCGAACGCGACGCTTGCCGCCGGCACCTACTCCTACGCGCTAAGCACCAAAGATGTCGCCGGCAACAGCCGCACGCAATCCGGCTACACCGTCGTCGTCGACAACACCGCACCCACCGCGTCGGACATCCAGACGACCAACAAGAGCGGCAACACGGCGGGCAGGCCGGAGATCGGCGACACGGTGATCTTCACCTTCAGCGAGCCGATCGACCCCAACTCGATCGTCGCCGGCTGGACCGGCGCGGCGACCAACGTCGTGGCCCGGATCGCCAACGGCAACCCGGACACGCTGACGGTGTGGAGCGCGACGAACACCGTCCAGCTGCCACTCGGAAGCGTCGCCCTCGGGCGCTCCGAATACGTCTCCTCCTCGGCGACCTTCGGCGCCACCGGCACGCCCTCCTCGATGGTGCAGAGCGGCAACACGATCACCGTGACCCTCGGGACCGCCTCCGCCGGCCCGACCACCGCCCTGATCGCCGGGACGATGACCTGGACGCCGTCTTCGTCCGCCTACGACTGGGCCGGCAACCCCGAGAGCACCGCCGCGCGCACCGAGTCCGGCGCGTCCGACCGGGAGTTCTAGGACGTGTCCGGCCGCCGACTCCGGATCCGCCTGGCCGCCTCCAGCGGCGCCCTCCTCCTCGCGGCAGCCGCGGTCGCGACGGTCTACGGCGCGGGTCCGTTGCCGGGCCACCGGCCCTCGCCGTCTCTCACCGAGCTGGCGGCGACGGGAGCGATCTCGATCTCCGACTCGAAGGAAGGCGGGGCGATCTTCACGTTGTCGAACTTCGCGCCCGGGATGACCGGCGCGGGCGAGGTGAGCATAGGCAACACCGGCTCCGCGCCGGGCGACCTGACCCTCTCCACGTCCGACCGCTCCGACTCACCGGGCTTCTACGGCGGGGCCCTGTCTGAACGACTCGGCTTGGTCCTGACCGACGTCGACGGATCGGGCCGACGGATCGTCTACGCGGGCGATCTCTGGTCGATGCCCTCGCTCGACCTCGGCACGCTCGCCGCGGGCGAGTCGCGGACGTACCGCTTCGCGGTGAAGATGCGGGACCAGGGCGCGCCGTCCACCCCCTACGTCGGCGACAACCTCTACCAACGGGCAAGCGCGAGCCTTGGCTTCCGCTGGACCCTCACCGAGCTCGAAGGCGAACCCCCGTCCGAACCGCCGGCCGCCGAACCGCCGGGGCCGCCCGCGCCCCCTGCCTCCGAAGTGCCGCCAACGTCGGCTCCGGCTCCACCGCCGCCGGCGACCCCGCGGTCACCGCACGTGCTGATCGGGACCCGAAGGGCCGACCGCCTGGCGGGCACCCCGGAGGACGACCTGATCCGAGGGCTGGCCGGCGCCGACACGATCTCCGGCCGTGCGGGTGACGATCACCTGCTCGGCGGGCCCGGCGCCGACCGCATCATCGGCGGGCCCGGAAGCGACCTCCTCGTCGGCGGCGCCGGCGCCGACGTCATCCACGCCGAGGACGGAGAGCGCGACGTCGTCGATTGCGGGCCCGGAACGGACGTCGCCTACCTCGACGCCGGCGACAGGGCGACGCACTGCGAGCGTACGCGACGGAGCCGGCCTTATCCGCCTCCCACCCTGGATCGAATGCGGCGAAGCCCGGATGGCACCAGGACCGGCCGCTCCTAGATTCCCGAGCAGGAAAACTTCAGCGAGCGAGAGGAAGGGACGATGCCCACCACCAGGAAGCAGGACGCCGAAGCGGCCGGGCAGGCGGCCACCCCCGGCACCCCACGCTACGAGACTGGCCCGATCGTGGTCGGCTCCGACGGCAGCGCCGGCGGCGAGGACGCGGTCGCCCTGGCCACGGCTCTGGCGGGCACGAGCAGCCGGCGGATCATCGCCGAGAACATGCCCGCCACCTTCACGCCGAGCGTCGCCCTGGTCGGCCTCGCCGAGCGCGAAGACGCCGGGACCCTGGTGGTCGGGTCGCCGCACCGCGGCCGGATCGGGCGCGCCGTCCTCGGCAGCGTCGCCCACCACGTCCTACACCACTCGCCCTGTGAGGTGGTCGTCGCTCCGCGCGGCTACGCCCGGCGCGGGCGCAAGGGGATCAAGAAGATCGCCGTCGCCTACGACGGCACCGCGGAATCGCGGACGGCCCTGCACCGGGCGGAAGCGCTCTGCCGCGACACCGGCGCCTCGCTCCACGTGATCGTCGCCGAAGACCCCGTGGTGGCCGGCGTCCAGGGCGGCGAGGGGCTCACTCCGCTGACCAACGCCCCCGCGGTCCTGAAGGCGGCCTTGGCCGAGGTGGCGCCGACGATCGACGCCGACGGCGAGTGCCTGGACCCGGGCTGGCGCCAGGCCAACAAGTCGATCGCCGAGGCGATCGCCGAGGCCTGCGGACGCGAGGTGGACATCCTCGTCGCCGGCACGCGCAGGCCGCTCGACCGGCTCTTGCTGGGCTCGGTCACCGGGCACCTGATCGACGTCGCGCCCTGCGCGGTCCTCGTGGTGCCGCACGAGGAAGGGGCCTGAGATGCCGGGCAAGGTGATGGTCGGCTACCTCGACGGCGAGCGCGGCCGCGACGCCCTCGCGCTCGGCCGCATCCTCGCCAGGGCCCGCGACGCGGAGCTCGCCGTCACCACCGTGCCCGAGGGCCCGGCCCTGGCCGACGCCGCGCGCGCCGAGGACGCCGACCTCGTGGTCCTGGGCTCGACCCACCGCGGCCCCCTCGGGCGGATCGTCCCCGGCACGACGATGGAGCACGTGCTGACCGGCGCTTCCTGCGCGGTCGCCGTGGCGCCGCCGGGGTTCGCGGAGAGGGCCGACGGCGAGCCGGTCTGGCAGCCGCTGGTCGGCGACGAGGAGGATGTCGGCATGCGCGTCGTCGGGGTCGGCTACGACGGCGGCCCGGCGGCGCGGGAGGCGCTCGAGCTTGCCACCGACCTCGCCATCCGCAACGGCGCCGCGCTTCGCGTCTACACGGTCGTCCCCAAGGGCGCCCCGGGCGTGCCGGATGCCCCGTCGACCGCCGCCCCGACCGCGCCGGGGGAGCTGGAGCTCCGCCGGGCGGAGCTGCACGAGACGGTCGCCGCCCTGCCGCCGGAGGTACGGGCGCAGCCGGTCCTGCTGCGCGGCTTCGCCGAGACCGAGCTGGTCCGGGCCGCCGGCCTCGGCGTCGACCTGCTCGTGGTCGGCACGCGGGCGCGCGGCCACCTCGGCCGCCTCTTCCACAAGAGCGCCGCCGGCGAGCTTGCCCTGGAGGCGCCGTGCCCGCTCCTGATCTGCCCGGCTCGCGTGGGGGCACGACTTGTGGGAGCCTCCCAGGGGTCGTGAGCGCGACGCCGCCGATCCGACCGGATCCGCCCGACGAGAAGGAGCTCGATCGTCTCCTCGCCTACTGGGAGGCGGCCAACTTCCTCACCGTCGGGCAGATCTACCTGCGGGCAAATCCACTCCTTCGCGAGCCGCTCCGCCCCGAGCACATCAAGCCGCGCCTGCTCGGCCACTGGGGCACCTCGCCCGGGCTGAACCTCGTCTACGCCCAGCTGAACCGCATGATCGGCGCGACCGGCGACGACGTCCTGTTCGTCGCGGGCCCCGGCCACGGCGGGCCGGCGGTGGTCGCCAACGTCTACCTCGAGGGGACCTACTCCGAGGTCTACCCGGAGGTGTCCGCGGACGAGGCGGGACTGCTGCGCCTGGTGCGGCAGTTCTCGACCCCGGGCGGGATCCCCAGCCACGTCAGCGTGCCGACCCCCGGCTCGATCCACGAGGGAGGTGAGCTCGGCTACGCCTTGGCGCACGCGTTCGGCGCGGCGTTCGACCACCCCGATCTGCTGGTCGCCTGCGTGATCGGCGACGGCGAGGCGGAGACCGCGCCGCTGGAGGGCTCCTGGAAGGGGATCCGCTACCTGAACCCGGCCCGGGACGGCGCCGTCCTGCCGATCCTCCACCTGAACGAATTCAAGATCTCCGGCCCGACCGTGCTCGGCCGGGCGAGCGAGGGGGAGATCGCCGCGCTGCTCGCCGGGCACGGCTACGCGGCCCGCTTCGTCGGCGGCACGGACCCGCGCGCCGTCCACCACGACTTCGCCGTGACGCTGGCCGAATGCCGCGCGGCGATCGCCGCGATCCAGGCGGCCGCGCGCGCCGGCGGCCGGTCCCGCCTCGCCTGGCCCGCGATCGTCCTGCGCACGCCGAAGGGCTGGACCGGCCCGGCGCGGGTCGACGGTCTGCCGGTGGAGGGAACCTTCCGCGCCCATCAGGTGCCGCTGCCCGGCGTGCGCGAGAACCCCGAGCACCTGGCGATGCTCGAGGGTTGGATGCGGTCCTACCGACCGCACCAGCACTTCGACGAGCGCGGTCGGCTCCGCGGCCCGGCGGCGTCCGTCGCCCCGCGCGGCGACAAGCGGATGGGGGCGACCAGCTACGCGAACGGCGGCCGTCGCCTGGTCCCGCTGGCGATCCCGGACCCGTCCCGCTACGCGATCGAGATCGCGGCCCCGGCGCGCGAGCGGGCCGAATCGACGCGCCGGCTCGGCGAGCTTCTTCGCGACGTCTACGCGGAGAACCAGGAGGCGGCGAACTTCCGCCTCTTCTGCCCCGACGAGACCAACTCGAACCGGCTCGGGGCCGTCTTCGAGGTCGAGGACCGGTGCCTGATCGACGCCGCCGCAGGCGACGAGGACGTCTCTCCCTCCGGTCGCGTGATGGAGGTCCTCTCCGAGCACAACTGCCAGGGCTGGCTCGAGGGGTACCTGCTGAGCGGCCGGCACGGCCTCTTCGCCACCTACGAGGCCTTCGCGATGGTGTCGGCCTCGATGGCGATCCAGCACACCAAGTGGCTGGAGGAGATGCGTCGGCTGGAGTGGCGGGCGCCGGTCGCGTCGCTGAACGTGCTGCTCACCTCGACCTGCTGGCGCAACGACCACAACGGCTTCAGCCACCAGGGGCCCGGCCTGATCGACACGATGCTCAGCCTGCGCGGCGAGGTCGTCCGCATCTACTTCCCGCCCGACGCGAACACGCTGCTGACCGTCGCCGAGCACTGCCTGCGCAGCCGCGACTACGTCAACCTGATCGTGATCGACAAGCAGCCACAGCTTCAGTACCTGGGCTTCGAGGA
The DNA here is from genome assembly GCA_035547475.1 of Solirubrobacterales bacterium. Classification (GTDB taxonomy): domain Bacteria; phylum Actinomycetota; class Thermoleophilia; order Solirubrobacterales; family 70-9; genus VAYN01. The sequence goes on along the minus strand of DASZUW010000132.1, from coordinate 14,311 downwards.
GGCGGTGGAGCACGCGCGCGCCGGCGCCTCGCGCTGGGACTGGGCGGGCAACCGGCCCGACAGCCCCGACCTGGTGCTCGCCGCCGCGGGGGACATCCCGACGATGGAGATCGTCGCCGCGGCCAACCTGCTCCGCCGCCACACGCCGGGCCTTGGCGTGCGGGTGGTGAACGTGGTCGACCTGATGACGCTCTTCCCGCCCGAGGTCCACCCCCACGGACTGAGCGAGGAGCGGTTCGAGGCGCTGTTCGGAGCCGACACCGAGGTCGTCTTCGCCTTCCACGGATACGCCCGCGCGCTACACCAGCTGATCCACGGCCGCAGCCGCCCGGATCGCTTCCACGTCCGCGGCTTCAACGAGCAGGGCACGACGACCACGCCCTTCGACATGGTCGTGCTGAACGAGATGAGCCGCTTCCACCTGGCGCTGGAAGCGTTGCGGCGGGCGCCGCGCCGACCGGAGGGCGCCGCCGAGCTCGAGGCCCACTGCGAGGCGATGCTGGCCCGGCACCACTCCTACGTGCGCGAGCACCTCGAGGACATGCCGGAGGTGCGCGACTGGAGCCTGGCGCGGGCCGGGTGAGCGGCGGGCGCTCCATCCTCACCGTCAACGCGGGCTCCTCGAGCCTGAAGCTGCGCCTGCTCAGGGCCGACGACGAGGTGCTGGCGACGCGCGACTCCGTCCCGGGCGACGACCCCGAGGGCCTCCGCGAGGAGCTGGGCCGGATGCTCGCCGAGACGCCGCGACCCGACGCAGCGGCCCACCGGGTCGTCCACGGGGCGGCGGAGTTCAGCGGGCCCGCCGTCGTCGATGCCGGCGTCGAGGAGGAGCTGGAACGCCTCGCCGAGCTGGCGCCGCTGCACAACCCGCAGGCGGTGCGCGCGATGCGGGCACTCGAGGAGGTGGCGCCGGGCCTGGTCAACGTCGCCTGCTTCGACACCGCCTTCCACGCCGACCTGCCGGCGGCGGCGCGCACCTACGCGCTGCCCGCGGGCTGGAGCGCCGCCGACACGCCGCCGCGCCGCTACGGGTTTCATGGACTCTCACACGCCTACGCGAGCCGCCGCGCCGCCGCCCTCCTCGGGGCGCGGCCGGAGGACCTGCGCCTGGTCACCGCCCACCTCGGCGCCGGGGCCTCGCTCGCCGCGGTCGCCGCCGGGCACTCGGTCGACACGACGATGGGCTTCACGCCGCTGGAGGGCCTGGTGATGGCGACGCGGGCGGGCTCGGTCGACCCGGGCCTCGTCCTCTGGGCGCAACGGCACCTGGAGCTGGGACCGGAGGAGATGGAGCGGCTCCTGGACCGCGAGGCGGGGCTGCTCGGGCTGGCCGGCACCTCCGACATGCGCGAGATCGTGGCCGGCGCGACTCGAGGCGAGGAGCGCGCCCGCCTCGCGCTCGACGTCTACGTCCACCGCCTGGCGGGCTCGATCGCCGCGATGGCGGCGGCGATGGGCGGCCTCGACGCCCTCGTCTTCACCGGCGGCGTCGGCGAGAACTCGCCCACCGTGCGCGAGCGGGCCTGCGCCGCCACCGCCTTCCTCGGCGTCCACCTCGACCCGACTCGCAACGAACGCGGCGCCCCCGACACCGTCCTCTCTCCTCCTGCCGCAAGCGTCTCCGTGGTCCTCGTCGCCGCGCGCGAGGACCTCGAGATGGCCCGCCAGGCGCGCGAGCTGCTGGGTTAGGCACGGGGTTGCGGGGACGGGGCAGTTCGAACGGCCGCTGGGCTCATCCATATCCAGGCGCGGCGCGGGCCGGGGTTCGTCGCGCCCTGAGGCGGCGGCGCCACGCGCGCCAGGCCTCGTCGGTCCCCCAGACGACGAACGGGAAGGTGGCCAGGAGGGCGAGCTGGGGGAGGTCGAGGGCGGCGGTGCGGAAGAGCGACTGGAACGGGGTCAGGTACACGATCGCCGCCGCGAAGGCGAGCTCGAAAGCGATCCCGAGCAGGAGGTAGCGGTTCGAGAAGACGCCGACGTCGCGCAGCGAGGCGGTCCGGGTCCGACAGGCGAGCCCCGCGCCGATCTGGCCGGCGACGATACCCGCCCAGGTCATCGAGGTCGCCTGCAGGTAGGCGTGGTGAAGGGGCGCCCCATCACCGGTCGGGGCGCCCCAGCTCCAGCCCGCCGCAAAGAGGACGGCGAAGAAGCCCGCCATCGCCAGGCAGGCCTCGACCACGCCCATCCGCAGCCAGGCCCGGGCCAACATCGATCGTTGGATGATCCCCGACTCGCGCGGGCGCGGCGGGCGGTCCATGGTCCCCGGCTCGCCCGGCTCGCGCCCCAGGGCGAGGGCGGGGACGGTGTCGGTGCCGAGGTCGATGGCGAGGATCTGCAGCGGCAGGATCGGCAGCGGGATGCTGCCGCCGGAGAGCACGAAGACCGCGAAGGGCAGCGCCTCGGCCGGGGCGTGGGTGAAGATGTAGGTGATGAACTTGCGGACGTTGTCGTAGACGACCCGCCCCTCTTCCACCGCCGCCACGATCGAGCGAAGTCGTCGTCGGTGAGCACCATCGTCGCCGCCTCACGCGCCACGTCGGTGCCGGAGGCCCCCATCGCGACGCCGATGTCGGCGCGGCGCAGGGCGGGCGCGTCGTTCACGCCGTCGCCCGTCATCGCCACCGTGTGGCCCTCGGCCCGCAGGGCGTCGACCAGGTGGAGCTTCGTCTCCGGGTTCGAGCGGGCGACGATCAGCTCCTCGGTCTCGTGCAGGAGGCGGTCGAGCTCCGCCTGCGGGAGGGCTTCCACCTCGGTCCCCGTGATGATCCTCGGATGGTCGCCCACGATCCCCGCCTCGCGGGCGATCGCGGCCGCGGTCAGGCCGTGGTCCCCGGTGACCATGATGATCCTGATGCCGGCGGCGCGACAGCGGGCGACGGCGCCGACGACCTCCGGGCGCAGCGGATCCTCGAGCGCCACCAGCCCGAGGGAGGTGAGACCGGCCTCCGCCTCCTCGCGCCGCTCCTCCGCCGCGGCGGGCTCCACCGCGATCCGCTCAGCGAACCCCAGGACCCGCAGCCCGCGGGCGGCATAGCCGTCGCAGACCGCGCGGATTGCGGCCCGGGCCGCCTCGTCCAAGGGCAGCGCCTCCCCGTCACGCATCGCCGTCCCGCAGCGCTCGAGCAGCTCCGCGGGGGCACCCTTCACGTGCCACGTCAGGTCCCCGCCCGGCACCGCGTCGAGGGTGCTCATCCGCTTCACGCGAGGGTCGAAGGCGAAGACCCGGCGCCGCGCGCGCGAGCGCTCGGCCGCCGCGGCGCCGGCGTCGGCGCCCAGCGCCCGGGCGGCTTCGAGCAGCGCGCTCTCGCTCGGGTCGCCGTGCTTCTCCAGCTTGCCGTCGGTGAGCGTCAGGGTCGCGTTGCCGCAGAGCACCGCGGCGCGGGCCAGCGCCGCGAAGGCCGCGCCCCGAGGCGGCGCGCCCTGGAGGTCGAACTCCTCGCCTTCGGCCCAGACCAGGCGCGCCGCCATCTTCCCCTCGGTGAGCGTCCCGGTCTTGTCGGTGCAGATGACGTCGGTCGAGCCGAGCGTCTCCACCGCGGTCAACCGCTTCACCAGCGCCTGGCGCCGGGCCATCCGCCGCACCGCGCCGGCGAGCGAGAGCGTGATGATCGGCAGCAGGCCCTCGGGCACGTTGCCGACCAGGAGGCCGATCGCCGCGGTCAGCGCGAAGCCGGTCGAGAGCCCCGCCAGCCCGATCCCGGCGAGGAAGAAGACGGCGCCCGAGGCGACGGTGATCGCGGCGATCAGCCAGGCCGCCCGGTTCACCTGTTCCTGCAGCGGGCTCACCTCGGCGGTGACGCGCTGGGTGAGCGCGGCGATGCGTCCCAGCTGCGTGTGCATGCCGGTCGCGGTCACCGACGCCTCCGCCTCGCCCTCGGTGCAGAGGCTTCCGGCAAACACCCGGGCCGGGTCGCGAAGAGGCTCGACGGCCGGGTTCGGGGCTTGTCGCGCCTCCCGGCCGACCGGCTCCGACTCGCCGGTCAACGGGGACATGTCGACCTCGACCGCGCCGACGAGGAGCGTCGCGTCGGCCGAGATCCGGTCCCCCTCCGCCAAGAGCATGACGTCGCCCGGCACGAGCAGGGCCGCGTCGACGTCCTCCTCGCGGCCGTCGCGCCGCACCCGGACCTGCGGCGGCAGCAGCGCCCCGAGCGCCTCGGTGGCCCGCTCGGCCTGCGCCTCCTGGGCGAAGGCGAGCAGCGCGTTCAGGACGATCACGGCGACGATCGCCACTGCCAGCGTGGCATTCCCCGCTACCGCCGCCAGGCCCGCCGCCACCCACAGCAGTAGCGCCAGCGGGTGGGCGAACTGGCGGCCGAGCTCGCGCGCGCGCCTCGGGCCGCCGCGTCGCGCCACCTCGTTGCGCCCGTACTGGACGAGGCGCCGCTCGGCCTCGCGTGACGTGAGGCCGCCCGGGTCGAAGTCCATGCCGGCATCCCACCAGCGCCCCGAGGAGGCGCCATCCGTGCGACGGCGACCCACGGGCGTGGGCAAACCCGGATGGAGGGCGGCGGGTGCGGGCCTAGGTTCGGATCGGCAATCGCCACCTGCTGCCGACGCTGAGCGCGGCCGAGAACGTGCTGCCGCCGGCGAGCAGCAGCGGGTCGCCATCGCCCGCGCCCTGCTCCGCCGCCCGCGCCTCGTGCTCGCCGACGAGCCGACGGGCAACCTCGATTCCAAGGCGGGCCAGACCGTGATGCGCCTGCTGCGCGGCGTCGTCGACGAAGGTCAGACCGTCGTCTTGGTCACCCACGACCCCGGCGCCGCGGCGCTCGCCGACCGCGTGGTCCTGCGCGACGGTGAGATCGCCGGCGCGGCCGAGGGCGGCGACACCGCGAGCGTCATCGACGCCTTCCGTGCGATCGAGTCCGGCGCCGCCCGCGCGGGAGCGCCGGCGTGAGCTCTTCGCCCCATCCCGAGGGCGTCCGGCTGCATGGCTTCGCCGGCCTCGGGGTCCGCTTGCTCCGCGCCCGGCCGCTGCGCTCGGGCCTGACCATGGCCGGCATCGTCCTCGGCGTCGGCATGGCCTTCGGCGTCCTCGTCCTCGTCGCCACCATCCGGTCCAGCTTCGACGACCTCTTCGACGCGATCTACGGCAACACCAGCGTCGTCGTCACCGGCAGGTCGTCGATCGGCGAGGTGCCGCAGGGGACGATCGCGAAGGTCCGCGGGGTCGACGGGGTGGACGCGGCCGTCGGCCGGGTGATGGGCATCGGCCGGGTGATCGGCGCCGAAGGCAAGGCCGGGACCGGCTCCTCCTCGACGCTGTTCGTGGCCGGCTTCGCCCTGCGTGGCCCCGACCCGAGCGGCGCCGAGACCGTCGCCGGCCGCGAGCCCCGCGGGCTCCACCAGATCGAGCTCGAGGAATCCTGGGCGCGCACCCACGACCTCGCCGCCGGCGACCGTCTCCTGCTCGCGACCCCCTCGGGCCGCGCCGAGTTGACCGTGTCGGGCATCTTCCGCTTCCGGTCGGCGCTCGACCTCGGCGGCTACGGCATCGCCGCGATGCCGCTCGGGGCGGTGCGGCGGCTCACCGGCAAAGCGAGCGGCTGGGACGAAATCGACGTGATCGGCGCGAGCGGGGTCGCCGACGAAGTGCTGCGCCGGCGCATCCGCGCCGTGGTCGGGCCCGGCCTCGAAGTGGCGACTCCGACCGCGAAGGGCGACGAAGTCGACGAAGCGATGTCCAGCCTCAACATCGTCCTCTACTTCTTCTCCGGCATGGCGATCTTCGTCAGCGCCTTCCTGATCCTGAATTCGTTCAACATGACCGTGCTGCAGCGGATCCGCGAGATCGGCACGCTGCGCGCCCTCGGCGCCTCGCGGCGGCGGATCGGCGCCTCGGTCCTTGGCGAAGCGCTGGCGCTGGCCGTCCCCGGCTGCGCGCTGGGGCTGCTGCTCGGCATCGGGCTGGCCGAACTGCTGGCGGCGGCGATGCGGAGCTTCTTCGAGCCTGCCGATCGTCTCGCTGAGCGTGACCGCGGGCGCGATCGTCGCCTCCGTCGCAGTCGGGCTGCTGGCCACCGCCGCCGGAGCCCTCTATCCCTCGCTGCGGGCGGGCCGGATCGCGCCGGTGAGGGCACTGACCGGGGCCGCGCGTGCCGAGAAGCGGCCGGGGCGGCGCCGCGATCGTCGGCGTCGGCTCGACCCTCATCATGTTCGTCGGCATGGCCCTGCTGGCGCCGTTCCTGGTGATGCCGCTGATCGACCTGCTCGCGCGCCCGGTCCGCGCCTTGATGCCCTCGGAGGGCAGGCCGGCCTCCGACTCGCTGCGCATGAACCCGCTGCGGACCTCAGCCACCGCCGCCGCGCTCGTGGTCACCCTGTTGGTGGTCGTGGTCAACTCGACCATGAGCGCGAGCTTCCTCGGCTCGATCTCCGGGGAGATCGACGCCCACTTCGCCCGCGACCTCACCGTACAGCCGCTCGGCTACTCGCCCAACGGGCCGCCGACCAGCACCATCGCCGCCTCCCTGCGGCGGCGGATCGCGGCACTGCCCGCCGTCGGCACGGTGACCCCGCAGCGCATCGTCTACATGCGGCACCTGCCAGGGAGCGGGGAACCGGGTCTGATGTTCGCCGTCGACCCGCGCCGCTGGCCGCGCGTCGACCACACCGAATACGAGGGGGCGAGCACGGCGGCGGCGATGACCGGGCTCGCCGCCGGCGGCACGGTGATCGGCGACGGGCTCGCCGAAGGGGCGGGCCTCGGGATCGGCGACGTGCTGACCCTGCGCGGACCGGGCGGCGTCGTCCGGGCGCCGATCGTCGCCACCCGGCAGACCTTCGAAGCGAGCGGCAACGCGGTGACGGTGTCGCTGGCGACGATGAAGCGCGCCTACGGCATCGATTCCGACTCGACCCTGGCGCTCACCGCCGCCTCGCCGGCCCTGCGATCCGCCCTCGACCGTCAGGTGAACGCCCTCCTCGACCGCCACTACCCCGGCTTCGAAGCGGTCTCCAACGCCCAGGTCAAGAGCCAGTACGAAAGCGCGATCAACCAGCAGTTCTCCTTCTTCGACGCGATCGTCGGGATCGCCGTCATCGTCGGCCTGCTCGGGATCGTCAACACGCTCTCGATGGCGGTGCTGGAGCGCACCCGCGAGATCGGCGTGCTGCGCGCGCTCGGCGGCTCACGCTGGCGGATCCGCCGCACGATGCTGACCGAGAGCCTGCTCATCTCGATGGCCGGGAGCCTGGTCGGCCTCGCCCTCGGGCTCCTCGTCGGCGTCGTCTGGGTGATCTCGATCCGCGAGAGCACCCTGTCCGGCCTGCGACTCGAGATCCCGGTCACGATCCTGGTCGCGATCGGCGCCTTGGGCGTGCTGATCGGCGCCTTGGCGGCGATCGTCCCGGCCCACCGCGCCGCGCACCTCGACCCGCTGAAGGCCCTGACCTACGAGTGAGCCTGCGGACCGCTCGCCTACGGATACCGGACCGCGCCCGTCTCCTCGTCGAGGATCGTGATCGCCACCGCGGGGCAGGCTTCCGCCGCCTGCAACAGCAGCTCCAGCGGGGCGGTGCCGATCACCACGGCGGTGTCGTCGAGGCGGAACACCTCGGGGGCCACCTCGACGCAGTCTCCGTGGGCCAGGCACTCGTCTGGGTCGACGACCGGTACGTAGCTCATACGGTGAGCTCCTTTCTCTCGACGGCGTCGATGCCGTCCTCGATCTGTTTGCGGAAGCGCCGGATCGCGGCCGGCCTGCCGACCGCGAGGCCGGCGACCGGGACGCCGGCGCGGGTGAAGAGAAGCTCGAAGTCGTGCCCCGCCGGGTCACCCTCGAGCTGGATCCGGTCGGAATCCTTGGGGTTGCCGATGCACTGCACACGGAGGCCGTATTGGTCGCTCCAGAAGCTCGCGAGCGGGGGCGCTCCGGGATCGTCGCCGAGCATCGCCTTGGCCGCCGCGGCGCCTTGCCAGGCGGCCGCCTCCCAGTGCTCCGTGCGGTGATGGGCTCCGGTCGCCGGGGCGAAGGTGAGGGCGGCGTCGCCGGCGGCGTAGACGTCGGGCAGCGCGGTGCGGCCGGCCGCGTCGACGGGGACGCCGTCGCCGAAGCCGTGCTCGGCGAGCCAGGCGGTCGCCGGCACCGTGCCGATCCCGACCACCACGGCGTCGCAGCCGATCCGCTCCCCGTCGGCGAGGACCAGCTCCTCGACCGTCTCGCCGCCGCGCGCCTCGGCGAGCGCCGCGCCGAGTCGTACCTCGACGCCCTCCCCGCGGTGCAGGTCGGCGAACCAGCCGCCGATCCGCTCGCCGAGGATGGGTGCGAGGGGCGTCGGCAGTGCCTCGATCAGGGTCACCTCGGCACCGAGCCCGCGCGCCGTCGCGGCGACCTCCTGGCCGATGAAGCCGGCGCCGACGATTGCCAGGCGCGCCCCCGGCCGGAGCGCCTCGCGCAGCCGCCGCGCGTCGGCGGCGCAGCGCAGGACGTGCACGTTGCCGTGGCCGAGGAACGGAAGGCGCCGCGGCGCCCCGCCGGTGGCGATCAGCAGGCGCCCGTAGGGAAGCGACGTGCCGGACTCGAGCCGCACCCGCCGCGCGAGAGGGTCGAGCGAGGCCGCGGGATCGCCGAGGACCAACTCGACCGCGTTTTCGCGGTACCAGTCGGTAGGGCGGTAGGCGAGACCCTCCTCCCCCACCTCGCCGGCCAGGACCCGCTTGGAGAGCGGCGGTCGGTCGTACGGCGGCAGCGGCTCGGCCCAGACCATCCGCACGAAGCCCTCGTGGCCGCGCCGCCGGAGGGTCTCGGCCGCGCGCTGGCCGGCCAGCCCGCCACCGACGATCAGCACGCCCGCGTCTCTCACGAGGCCTCCTCGACCAGGGTCGCGCTCGGCCGCCGGATCGCCCGCCGCGGCGCCGGCGCCGGCGCCGACCGGGCGGCCCGCCGACCCAGAAGCCGGTAGACGAAGAGGCCGCCGATCACCGGCGCCGTGAGGATCACCCACCAGCGGAACCACACCGCGGTGGCGTCCGTCCCGGCACCGAGGGCGTGGACCAGGCCGAGGACGTAGACGACGACCGTCGCCCGGTGCGCTTTGCGCCAGAGACGCGCCCCGATCCGCTTGCGGACGTAGTAGCTCAGGCCGAGCAGGGCGGCGACGTAGCCGCCGATCACGCCGAGCCCGGTGAAGAGAGGCTTGAAGCCCATCGCGAACGGCACCGCGACGCCGGCGACCCCCGGGTTCAACCACGGGTCGCCGAGCAGGGTGACGCCGTGGACGGCGATCGCCTCGAGCCCGGCCAGCGCCGTGTGCTCGTGCACCGCGAGGAGCTTCCTCGAGAGGCCGGGCCGGCGCATCACCTTCCCCGCCATCGCGAGGCCGAGGCCGACCGAGATCGTGATCAGGGCGAAGGCGACGAGGCCGGAGGCGCGGCTCGCGAGCCACCAGCCGTGGCTCTGCAGGGTCGTGGTCACGGCTTCCCTCACGCAGCCGCCTCCGCCGGCTCGAGCTCCTCGGGCGCGCTCGCCGGAACCAACGCGATCGGCCCGACCGTCTCGACCGTGCCGTCGTCGTGGACGACCAGGCCGCCCTTCTCGGCCAGCACCCGCCGCCCCTCCACCGCCCCCGACAGCAGCGCGGCCTTGGCGCGAGTCTCCGCCTCCAGGGCGGTGTCGCCGAGCGCGGTCGCGCCGACGAGGCCGGTCCAGGCGGGCTCGCCGGTCGCCGGATCGAGCAGGTGATGGACGTAGCGGCCCTCGGCGTCGCGCCAGATCCGCACGTTCAGGCCCGACGTGGCGATACCGCCGAAGCCGAGGCGGATCAGGTGGGCGCGCGCGCCGCTCAACGGGTGCTCGACGAAGACCTCGTAGGGCCAGGTGAGGGCGCCGGCGCCGCCGATCCGGATGTCGCCGCCGCAGTCGACGACGAAGCGCGGATAGCCGCGCAGCCGCGCCGCGACCAGGTCGGCGGCCAGGCCCTTGCCGGAGCCGCCGGTGTCGAAGCGCAGGCCGACCGGCCGCAGCACCTCGCCCGCCTCCTCGTCGACCGCGAGCTGGCGCCAACGCGAGTCGGCGCGCGAGTCGACGTAACCGACCCGCTCGATCTCGCCGACCAGGGTCGGGTCGACGAGGCCGCCGCTCAGCTCGGCCGCCTCGACGCCGGCGCGCACGGCGCGGCGAAGGAGCGGCGAGGCGGGGACGCGCTCGCGCGGATCCTCGTTCAGCGCGCAGAGCTCGCTCCCGGGCCGGAAGCGCGAGAGGGCCGCGTCGAAGTCCTGCACGAAGCGGCGGGCGCCCGCGGCGGCCTCGGCCGCCGCGGGCAGGTCCGCCCCGGCGGGCGGCTCGCCGATCAGGAGCCTGACGTGGCTGCCCATCGCGTCGAAGGTGAGGTCGTGTTCTCTCATCAGGAGGCGGAGGTGGTGACGGGTTCGACCGGGACTTCGACCGCGGCGGCCGAGCTGGTCGCCGGGCCGCTGACGACGCGGTCGACGCCGGGACTCGGGACGACGGTGGTGACGATCCGCCGCTTGATCACCTTGCGGACCTGGACCGGCGACGCGGCGGCGGTGGTCGCGCCGCTGGTGCCGCGACTGAGCTGGAAGGTCAGGTGCGCGAAGAGCACCGCGAAGAGGGTGGCGGACGCCCAGAAGACGACCGCGCCGCCGGGCCTGCGCCCGGGACGCGGCCCGCTCGGCCGGGGCTCAGTCATCGTGGCCGCCCCCGTCCCCGTGCCCGCCCTCGGACTCGCCGCCTCCACCGTCACCGCCACCGCTGGTCGCGGTGGTGACCGCGCCGCCGCCGGATTCGCCGGCCGGCGCGGCCGCGGCGCCGCTGGTCGAGGTCGTAACCGTTTCGGAGGAGTAGGTCGAGCCTTCGGTCGCCGCGCCGGTCGAGGAGCTGCCCGTCGCGACCGCGGCGGGCGCGGAGGGAGCGACCAGAGCGCCGCCCCCTTCCGCGTACGCCGTCGCGCCGGTGCCGGCCGCCGCACGGGGCTGCTTCGGCTTGGCGTGCTTGGTCACGTGGATGGTCCGCCTGATCACCTTGGTGTGCACGACCGGCTTGTCGGCGACGCTCTTTTCGAGGGAAGCCTGCTGATGGCCCTGGCCGAGCGCGAGCCCGGCGATCCCGCCCAGGCCGACGACCGTGGCGGCGGCGGCGATGCGGGTCTTCGGTCTGGTCACGTCTGCTCCTCGTCGATCGGGTGTGCCGCCATCTTGGGAGGGGCCCGTCAAAGGCCCGGGAAGGACCGGGTAAAGCCACGGCAAAATCTGTGGTGAAACCCCCGGATTCGGCTCTAGAGCGGGCTATCGTCGCCACATGGCCTACGCGCGGACGAACCCCCGCATCCTCGTCGTCGAGGACGAGGAATCGATCGCCCGGCCGTTCGCCGAGGTGCTCCGGCGGGCGGGCTTCGAGCCGCTCGTCACCTCCACCGCGGCAGACGCCCTGGAGCTCGCCGACTCCGCCACCCCCGACCTCGTGATGCTGGACCTCGCGCTGCCCGACGGCGACGGGCGCGACGTCTGCCGCGACCTGCGCCGGCGCTCCGAGGTGCCGATCGTGATGCTGACCGCGCGCGGGACCGAGACCGACAAGGTCGTCGGCCTCGAGCTCGGCGCCGACGACTACGTGGTCAAGCCCTTCAGCGCCGCCGAGGTGATCTCGCGGATCCGCGCCGTCCTTCGCCGCAGCGGCCCGGTCGAGCAACCACCCCGCGGACCGCTGTGCGCTGGCGAGCTGGAGGTCGACCTCCGCGCCCGCACCGCCCGCCTCGCCGGCCGCGAGCTCGACCTCTCGCGCAAGGAGTTCGACCTGCTGGCCGAGCTGATCCGCCACCGCGGCGAGGTGGTCAGCCGCGAGGACCTGATGTCGCGGGTCTGGGACACCAACTGGTTCGGCTCGACCAAGACCCTCGACGTCCACATCGGCTGGCTGCGCCGCAAGCTCGGCGACGACGCCGCCGATCCGAGCTACATCGAGACGGTGCGCGGCGTCGGCTTCCGTTTCGTCGCGCCGGAGAGAGAGGAGCCATAAGCCTCCGTGCCCTCCTCCTCCTGGCCCTCGCCTACGTGCTGCTGCTGGCGCTGATCGCGCTCGGCGTGCCGTTGGCGCTGAGCCTGCGGGACCGGGTCGACTCGGAGGTCCGCAGCCAGGCCCAGAGCCAGGCCCAGGTGGTCGCCGGCTCGGCCGCCGAGTTGCTCGAACCACCCCGCACCCACGTCCTCGCCCGCCTGGCCCGCACCTCGGCGGCGAGCGTCCGCGGCCGGGTGATCGTCGTCGACTCCCGCGGCCGGCTGCTCGCCGACTCGGCCGGGGAGCCGGTCGGGACCAGCTACGCGGACCGGCCGGAGGTGCGCTCGGCCTTGGCTGGGCACGGCGAGCAGATCACCCGCGACAGCGAAACCCTCGGCGCCGAAATCCTCGCCACCTCCGTCCCCGTCTTCGAGCACGGGCGGCCGCGCGGCGCGGTGCGGATCACGCAGAGCGTCGCCGCCGTCCACCGCGCGGTCCGCAGCTCGATCCTCGACGTCGCCGCGCTCGCCGCGATCGTGCTGGCGATGGGGCTCGTGGTCGGCTGGCTCATCGCCGCCCAGATCGCTCGGCCGATCCGCCGCCTCGACCGCGCCGCCCGGCGCCTCGCCGGCGGCGACCTCGAGGTCGAGGCGAAGGTCGAGGGCAGCGCCGAGCAGCGCTCGCTCGCCCGTACCTTCAACGAGATGACCGGCCGGGTGCGGCGCCTCCTACACGTGCAGCAGGACTTCGTCGCCGACGCCTCCCACCAGCTACGCACGCCGCTGACCGGGCTGCGCCTGCGGCTCGAGGCGCTCGGCGAGCGCTTCCGCGACGACCCGCCCGCAGAGGCCGAGGTCGATGCGGCGATGGCGGAGATCGACCGGCTCTCCCACGTCGTCGACGAGCTGCTGGTCCTCAGCCGGGCGGGCGAGCACGACCGGCCCGGCGAGACCGTCGACCTCGGCGACGTCGCCCGCCGCGCCGCCGAGCGTTGGCACGGCGCCGCCACAGCGCACGGGATCGCGCTCGAGCTCGGGCCCGACGGCCACGGCGCGAGCGCCTGGATCTCACCGCCCGACCTCGACCGGGCGCTCGACGCGCTGGTCGAGAACGCCCTCGTCTACTCACCGGAGGGCTCGACCGTGACGATCGATTACGGACCCGGCGCGATCGAGGTGCTCGACCGCGGACCGGGCCTCGAGCCGGGCGAGGAGGCGACGGTGTTCGAGCGCTTCCGCCGCGGCAGCGCGGGGCGCGGCGGCCCGACCGGGACCGGTCTCGGGCTGGCGATAGCCCGCGAGCTGACGCGCCAGTGGGAAGGCGACGTGAGGCTCGTGCCCCGCGAGGGCGGCGGCCTGCGCGCCGTGATCGAGGTCGGCCGATGAAGCTGCGCTGGATCGGCCTGGCCGTGCTCGGACTGGTGATCGCCGCCGCGGTCGCGATCGCCGCCGGCACGCTGGCGAGCCGGCAGATCGGCATCGCCTCCGAATCGGTCTCGGCGGGCGACTCGCTGGCGCCGCCGATCACCTCCTCGCCGAAGGCCCGTCCCGAACGCGACGACCAGTCCTCGCATCCGCCGCGACAGACCGAAGGCGCCGGCAAGGAACCTCCCCAGGCCGAAAGCCCCGCCCCGCCGCCGGAAAGCTCCGCCCCGCCGCCGGCCGAATCCGGCGAGGACGACGGCGAAGGCGGCGGCCGCGACGATTAATCGTCGACGGTGGCGCCGGCCGTGCCCGCCGTGCTGGCCCGGGTGACGATCGGCCGATGGCCCGCTTCCCCGGCGGTGCCGGCGCTCGTCGCCGCGGTGGACCCGCTGGCGCCGGTCACGATCGGCGCGTGGCCGCCGACGGTGCCGACCGCGGCGACCGGGCCGGTGAGCCCGTGGTTGGTGCCGAGCGCCGCGCCGCCGAGCGCGGCGAGCCCGATCGCCGTCGCGCCCGCCGCGACCTTCGCGCGTCGATTTGCGTTCATCTCGCTTCTCCTGGGTGAGGGCTTTTCCCGATTCTGCGCCCGACCCGGTAAAGCGCCGCCAATGTCGCGGCAAACCGTCGCCCGCGCCGCCGACGCGGGGTTGCGGACCGCGGCGCTGCTGCCTCTTTTGACCTCCTCCTGCGCTTCTTCGATGTCCTGTACGTGGCCGAGGACCTCGAGGTGGGTGTAGGCGGCGTCGAAGGCCGAACCGCTCAGGCCGGCGACCAGCGGCCGAAGTGGTGGCCGTGATCGTGGTTGTGACCGTGGTGGTCGTGACCGCCGTCGGCCGTGGCGGCGCCGGCGCCGACGGCAAGCGCGGCGATCGCGCCGACCACCGCGGCCGGAATCGTGAGTCGTCTCATTCTCGGTTCTCCTTGGTCCAG
>DASZUW010000131.1:0-8400 GCA_035547475.1 Solirubrobacterales bacterium | reverse complement strand
CTGCTCGTCGGCGGCGCCCTGGACGAAGTAGACCCCGGACTCGGTCAACTGCTCGATCGTGCGCTTGGTGAACTCGGCGCGCACCGTGACGTTGTAGAGGGCCACGGCCGGATCCTATGCCTCGCCGGCGGCGTCACCGGCAGGCGTCGCCGCGCCTACCAGCCCGAGCTCCTCGGCGCGCGGTTCGAGCGCCGCGATCACGAACGCGACGTGCTCGTCGAAATCCTCGCCCAGCTCCTCCGCGCCGCGGCGCATGTCCTCGCGGCTGACGGCGGCGGCGAAGCTCGGCTGCTTCATCTTCTTCTTCACCGACTTCGGCGTCATTCCCGCGATCCCGCTCGGGCGCACGAGCGCCACCGCGGCGATGAAGCCGGTCAGCTCGTCGACCGCGAAGAGCGCCTTCGCCATCCGCGTCTCCCGCGGCACCCCGAGGTAGGGCGCGTGCCCGGCGACCGCGTCGATCAGCTCCGGCGGGTACCCCAGCTCCTCGAAGAGAGCCAGCGCCACGCGCGGGTGTCCCGTCTCCAGGTCCGGGTGCTTCTCGTAGTCGAGGTCGTGGAGGATGCCGGTCGCCGCCCACAGCTCGGCGTCCTCGCCGTAGCGCTCCGCGTAGGCGCGCATCGCCGCTTCGACCCCGAGCACGTGGCGCCGCAGGGACTCCGACTCGGTCCACTCGCGGAAGAGCTCCCAGGCTTCGTCGCGGCTTGGCGCGGGCATCGACCCCAGGCTAGACGACCCGGCGATCCGCGTTTGCGAGGATGGCCCGGTGCAGGCGCCACCCACCGCACCCGTCGTCGCGACCGGCCTCATCGGCGGCTTCGCGATCGCCCGCGCCAGTGGCCGGCGCGAGCTCGGCGGCCTCTTCCTCGCCGCCTGCGGCGTCTGGTCGGCGCGCCGGTGGAACCGCGTCGGCGGCCCCGGCCTCGCGGTCGGCCTCGGCCTCACCTACGCGGCCGCCTTCGGCGCCTCCCATCCGCTGGCGAAGAAGATCGGCGCCTGGCCCTCTGTCTTCGCCGTGACCGCGGTCGCCGCCGGCGCCGCGGCCCTCGCCGACCGCCGCGCCTGACGCGCCGCGGCTAGCGCCGCTCCTCCCACCAGCGGACGATCGCCGGCCAGAACCGGATCAGCACGATCGCCGCCGCGATCGCGATCAGCACCACGATGCCGCCGCCGCGCGCCGCGTGGTGGAGGAGGAGCCGCTGTCCGAGCGCGGTGGGCACCCTTCGATCGTAGGCAGTCGAAAGTGCCGGCCGGACCGACCCTCACCGGCTGGGCGCGCGGCGACGCGACGCTGCTCGACCACGAGGACGCCGAGCGGCTTTGCGACCTGGTCAGGGCACGCTGGGACGCGCTCGCCGACGGCGAGGCCGGGGGCCCGGTCGGCGCCACGATCCTCCTCGACGTCCACCTCGAGCACTGGGCGCGCAAGCCGCGCGGGTCGGCCGCGCTCAGCATCACCCTGCTCAGGCCGGGCGCCAAGGAGCCGGAGCGGCGGATCGACCTGCCCCGCAACGAGGACCGCCTGTTCGACATCTCGCGGATCGTCGCGTAGAGAGGGGCGCAAGAATCCACCCGCGGGGCTAAAGGTTCGGTCGCGATCTGCCGAATGCGGGCTAGATGGGACTCAGAAGAGCCCTACTTTTCCTTGTGGCCTGCGCGCTCGCGGCCCTCGGCCTGTCCGCCTGCGGGGGCGGCGGGAGCTCGGGCTCCGACACCTCCACGACCGGCTCCGGCGGCGCCCACGAAGGCGGCACGCTGCTCGGCGCCTACTCGTCCTTCCCGGACTACCTGGACCCGGCCCTGTCCCACACGCTCGAAGGCTGGACCGCCACCTACGACACCTACATCCCGCTGCTGACCTACGACCACGCGAGCGGGCAGGCGAGCGGCAAGGTGATCCCCGGCCTCGCGACCGCGCTCCCCAAGGTGAGCGACGGCGGCAAGACCTACGAACTGACCCTGCGCAAGGGCCTCAAGTACTCCAACGGCGAACCGGTGGTGGCGAGCGACTTCACCCACTCGCTCGAACGCGTCTTCGTCCTCAACTCCGGCGGCTCGCCCTTCTACGAAGGTATCGTCGGCGCGGCGCGGTTCATGAAGACCAAGAAGGGCGGCATCCCCGGCGTCGAAACCGACGACAAGACCGGCCGCATCACGATCCACCTGGAAGCGCCCGACGGCAGCTTCGAGTCCGAGCTCGCGCTCCCCTACGTCGCCCTGCTGCCGGCGAACACCCCGGACAAGGACCTCACCGCGGAACCGCCGCCCGCCACCGGCCCCTACGTCATCAGCTCGGTCAAGGTCGGCAGCCGCTGGGAATACGAACGCAACCCGCAGTGGGCGAAGAACAACGAGGCGCTCCTGCCGCAACTGCCCTCGGGCCACGTCGACGCGATCAAGATCCAGGTGCTGCGCAACCCGCAGACCGAGGTCAACTACGTCGAATCGGGCAAGCTCGACTGGATGGGCAACGAAGTCCCACCGGATCGCTACCAAGACGTCAAGGCGAAATACGAAGGCAGCCAGTTCCGCGTCGAGCCGACCTTCAGCAACTACTTCTTCTGGATGAACACGACGCGGGCGCCGTTCGACGACGTGAAGGTGCGCCAGGCGGTCAACTACGCGATCGATCCGGCGGCGCTGGAACGGATCTACTCCGGGCGCCTCGAAGGCGGCGAGCAGATCCTGCCGCCCGGCATGCCCGGCTACGAAAAACTCGACCTCTACCCGCACGACATGAAGAAGGCGAAGGAACTGATCGCCGAAGCGGCCCCGAGCGACAAGGACGTGGTCGTCTGGACCGACAACGAACAGCCCTCCGACGACGCGGGCGCCTACTACCAGGGCGTGCTGGAAGAACTCGGCTTCGAGGTCGAACTGAAAGTCCTCTCGCCCGACAACTACTTCACCGTGATCACGAACTCCTCGACGCCGGAACTCGACACCGGTTGGGCCAACTGGTTCCTCGAATACCCGAGCCCGAACGGCTTCTTCGGACCGCTCCTCGCCGAAGAATCGATCGCGCCGACGAACGGGACGAACCTGCCGCGCTTCGCCGACCCGACCCTGAGCAAGAAGATCGCCGAACTGGGCGAAGAACCGGTAGGCCCGCGACAGGAAGCCGCCTACGCGCGGCTCGACCGGGAATTCATGGAACAGGCGCCGTTGGCTCCCTACGGGACCAGCACCGCCTCGACCTTCGTCTCGAGCGACATCAACCTGGAAAACGTGGTCTTCTCGCCGAGCTTCGGGCAGGATCTGGCGAGCTTCGAATTCAAGTAGCCCGGGGGGCGAGGGCCGGGCGGGGGCGGGGCGCCACCCGAGGGATGGCTATGCTGCGCCGCCGGATGACCGATCTCGATCGCAAGCTGTTGCGGCTGATGCGTACGCGGGGGCACACGCCCGCGCTGGAGCGCGTCGCGAAGGTCCTTGGCAAGGCCGGGAACAACGGGGCCGGGTGGTTCCTCGCCGGGGCGGCGTTGGCGGTGGCCGACAAGCGGCGCCGGTCCGCGTGGGCAGCGGCCGGGGCGCTCGGGCCGGCGGCGATCGGGCTGAACTACGGGATCAAGTTGGTGGTGCGACGGCCGCGGCCGGTGCTGAAGGGGCTGCCGCCGCTCGGCGGCGCGCCCAGCTCGCTGAGCTTCCCCTCGGCGCACTCGACCTCGTCGTTTGCCGTCGCCACGGCGATGACGCGGATCGACCGCCGCGCCGCGGTCGCCTTCCTGCCCGCGATCGCGGTCGCCGCCGGGCGTCCCTACCTCGGCATGCACTACCCGTCCGACGTCGCCGCCGGGGTGGTGCTCGGGACGGCGCTCGGCCTCACCGTGCCGCTGCCGCGCACCGACGCGCCGCTGCCGCCCAAGGTCGATCCGCCGAGCGTGAACGGCGAGGCCCCGCGGGCGCCCGCCGCGGCCGGCGAGGAGGCCGCGCGATGAAGGTCGGGATCGTCGGGCTGCCGAACGCGGGCAAGTCCACGCTCTTCAACGCGCTCACCTCGGGGGGCGCGCAGATCGGCAACTACCCGTTCACGACGATCGAGCCGAACGTCGCCGTCGCGCAGGTGCCCGACGAGCGCCTCGAGGCCGTCGCCAAGACCGTGAAGAGCTCCGAGCTCGTCCCGGCGACGATCGACTTCCACGACATCGCCGGCCTCGTCAAAGGCGCGAGCGAAGGAGAGGGGCTCGGCAACCAGTTCCTCGCCTCGATCCGCGAGACCGACGCGATCTGCCACGTCGTCCGCTGTCACCAGGACGCGGGCGTGGTGCACCCGGACGGGCGCGTCGACCCGCTCGCCGACATCGAGACGATCGAGACCGAGCTGATCCTCGCCGACTACGAGCAGACCGAGCGCCGCATCCCCCGGGTCGGCAAGCAGGCGAAGGCCGGCGACAAGGCGGCGATCGCCGAGCAGGCCTGGCTCGAAGCGGTGAAAGAGGCGCTGGCGGCGGGCAGGCCCGCGCGCTCGGTGCCGGTCCCCGACGCCGCCCCCGACGCACCCCGCAACCTCGGCGCGATCACCTCGAAGCCGATCCTCTACGTCGCCAACGTCGACGAGGACACCATCGAGGTGCCGGAGGGGGTCGCCGCCCACGCCAGGTCCGTCGACGCGGGCGCCGTCGCGGTGAGCGCGCGGATCGAGTTCGAGCTCGCCGAGCTCGACCCTTCCGAAGCGGCGGAGATGCGCGAGTCCTACGGGGTCGAAGGCTCCGGCCTCGCCCGCCTCGTCCGCGCCGCCTACGACCTGCTGGAGCTGATCACCTTCTTCACCGCGGGCGAGGACAAGGAGGCGGTCGCCCGCCCGCTCCACCGCGGCGCCACCGCGCTCGAAGCCGCCGGGACGATCCACACCGAGATCATGGAAGCCTTCATCAAAGCCGAGGTGATCGGCTGGGCCGAGCTGGTCGAGCACGGCGGCTACGTCGCCGCGCGCGAGAAGGGCGCGCTGCGGGTCGAGGGGCGGGACTACGTGGTCCGCGACGGGGACGTCATCACGATTCGGGTCTGAAGGGGCGGGTCGTCCTCATGGTTCGTCGAGGATCTCGATGACGCCGCTCGGGGCTTCCAGGAGCTGGGCGGTGCGGCAGGCCGCCGCGTCGATCTGGATGCGGGGCGGGTCGGGCGGCTCGGCTTCGTAGAAGGTCCCCGGGCCGTAGAACTGGCCGTAGCGGAGGACCACGCCGACGCCGTCGAAGGCGAGGACCTGGGACTCGAGGGATTCGCGGGAGGCGCTGCCGGCCGCCGGGGTCCAGGCGATGCTCTGGGCGAGGAGGCGCTCCGCGCCGGCCGCGCGCGCCGCGGCGATCAGGTTGGCGGTGCCCTCTTCGCGGATCCGCGCGTTGTCGGCGCGGCGGGCGGGGAGCTCGGCGACGTCGTCGGGCAGGTCGGTCAGCTGGTGCATGACGAGCTCCGGGGAGAAGTCGACGACCGCCGCGCGCAGCGCCTCCGCGTCGTAGACGTCGACGACGACCGGCCGGGCGCCGAGCTCGCGCACTCGCTCCGCCCGCTCCGGCGAGCGCGTCGTCCCCGCCACCTCGTGCCCGGCGCCGACCAGCAGCGGCACGAGCCGCCGCCCGATCACGCCGCTCGCGCCCGCGAGGAAGATCCTCATCTCCCCACCACCTTCTGGAACGTCATCCAGGTCGAGTATCCACCCAGGGCGACCTCGAGCTGTTCGCCGGTCGCGGTCGTCACCCCGCCGGTCCCGAAGAGCTTCGCTTCGATGATCCGCGGCGAGTAGCCGGTCTTCGTGATCACCACTTTCTTCAGCCGCCCGTCGAGCAGGGACGACAGCTTCGCGCTGATCTGCGGGCCGCTGAACTTCAGCGTCCAGTCGTGGAGGGGGCAGAGGTCGTCGTAGGGGTCGGGGACGCCGACCAGGTAGGGCACCGCGCCGCCGAAGACGTTTTCCATGCTCTCGGTCTTGCCGCCCGAGCAGGCGGAGAAGAGCGTCTCGGCGACCTTGCCTTCGTACATCAGCACCTGCCCCTTCGTCTCGTCGGCGGCAACGTCTGAGGTCGCGTACTCCGATTCGAGGCCTTTGTAGACCTGGCTGCGGGTGTCGGCGTAGAGGTCGAAGCGGTCGCCGCCGACGCCGGCGGTGAGGGCGAAGGAGCGCGAGGCGACCGCCTGTGCCTTCAGCTCGGCCGGCGGCCAGGAGGGCGGCGACTCGTTCGGGATCACGCCTTTCACGTAGGCGTCGACCGCGAGCGCGTTGACGACGTTCAGTCCGCTCGACCCGGCGGGGACGACCTCGAGCGCGCCGCGGTACCGGGTGCCGCCGATGTCGATGATCCCGGCGTCGCCGGCCGCGCGCAGCGTCGCCCCGCAGCGCTTCAGCGGCTTGCCACCGGAGGTCCGCAGGACGACGACGTTGCCGAAGCGGTGCGCCTCGTAGCTGCGCGTCGGATCGAGCGCCACCCCGCAGGCGCCGCTCGCCTCGGTGAAGGTGACGTCGCCGGAGGCGGTTTCGAGCAGGACGCGGACGACGTGCGGGCCGCTGATCGTGCCGAGGCTCGTCCCCGGGTAGTAGTGGCCGAGGATGAATCTGTAGCCCTTGCCGTGGAGCGCGTACCCGTAGGCGCCGTAGGCGCTCATCCCGACCCCGTGGCCGAAGCCGTGCCCGTGGACGACCCAGCGGACCTGGGCGCCGGCGCTCGCGGCGAGCGCCCCGCAGGCGCAGGCGAGCGCGGCGAGGAGCGCGAGGGCGGCGGCGATGGGGCGGCGGCGGGTGGGCATCGGGGGAGGCGTCATCTCACCAAACAGGGCCGGCGTCACGGAGTCGCGCCGGGCGGGCTGGGCGATGGCCGGCATGGGTCGCCGGGCCTTCCTTCCCCGATCCGCCCCCGCTTCGCGCCGGCGCTACATTGCGGATGTCAAACGCAGTTGAACACCGAGAGGAGGTCCGAGTTGGCGACGCAGACGGCGAAACCGACCGATCACAAGCTTCTGGTCGCGGGCGAATGGAGCGAGGGAACCGGTTGGCAGGAGGTGGAGAGCCCCTACGACGGCACCGTCGTCGGCCGGGTCGCGACCGGGGACGAAGCCACCGCGATCCGGGCGATCGAGGCCGCCCACCGCGCCTTCGAGACCGTCGACTTCCCCCAGCACGAGCGCGCCGCCGTGCTCGACCGCGCCGCCGCGCTGGTGCGCGAGCGGGTCGAGGACCTGGCCCAGACGATCGCCGCCGAGGCGGGCAAGCCGCTGAAGACCGCACGGGTCGAGGCGAGCCGCTGCGTGGACACGCTGACCTTCAGCGCGGTCGAGGCGCGCAAGCTCACCGGCGGCACGGTGCCGATGGACGCGAGCGCCGGCGGCGTCGGCAAGCTCGGCGTGATGCTGCGCGTGCCCTACGGGGTGGTCGGCGCGATCTCGCCCTTCAACTTCCCGCTGAACCTCGTCGCGCACAAGCTCGGCCCGGCGATCGCCGCGGGCAACGCGGTGGTGTTGAAGCCCGCCGGGCAGACGCCGATCACGGCGATCAAGCTGGCCCGGATCCTCGACGAGGCGGGGCTGCCGGAGGGCTGGCTGAACGTCGTCCCCGGCTCCGGGCGCGAAGTCGGCAACGCGATCGTCGAGCACCCGCTGGTCGGCGCGATCACCTTCACCGGCTCGGCGCCGGTCGGCTGGGGCATCCGCTCGAGGGCGCCGCAGAAGAAGGTGAACCTGGAGCTCGGCTCCAACGCGCCGCTGATCGTCAACGACGACGGCGACTGGGAAGCCGCCGCGGACAAGACCCAGATCCACGCCTTCGCCCACGCGGGCCAGGTCTGCATCTCGATCCAGCGGATCCTCCTGCACTCGGCCATCGCCGGGCGCTTCACCGAGCGCCTCGTGTCCAACGTCGAAGGCCTGAAGGTCGGCGACCCGCTCGACCCCGACACCGACGTCGGCCCGCTCATCACCCCGGCGGACCGCGACCGCGTCAAGGAGTGGATCGACGAGGCGGTCGCGGCCGGCGCCGAGCTCCTCACCGGCGGCGAGCTGGTCGACGAGGGCCGCTGCCTTGCCCCGACGCTCCTTCGCGGCGCCCCGAGGGACGCCAAGGTCTGGTGCGAGGAGGTCTTCGGCCCGGTCGCCACGATCGACACCTTCGACTCCTTCGAGGAAGGCCTGGCGATGGCCAACGACTCCAGGTTCGGCCTCCAGGCCGGCGTCTTCACCCGGGACCTCGGCCGCGCGATCGAGGCCGGCAAGACCCTCGAGTTCGGCGGCATCATGGTCAACGAAGTCCCCAGCTACCGCGCCGACCAGATGCCCTACGGCGGCGTCAAGGACTCCGGCAACACCCGCGAGGGCCCGGCCTTCGCCGTCCACGAGCTGACCGAGGAGCGCTTCGTCACCCTCCAGGGCTGACCGCCATGTCGATGGGCCGAAAAGTCCTCCTATAGAGGACTTTTTCGG
>DASZUW010000130.1:0-4557 GCA_035547475.1 Solirubrobacterales bacterium | reverse complement strand
GCTCATCATCTCCGGGCCCATGATCCCGTCGGGGTAGCCGGGGAAGTTCTCGACGTCGGTCGTGTTCTGCAGCTGGCCGCCCCACTGGAAGCCCTCGAAGACGAGCGGCTCGAGGTTCGCGCGGGCGGTGTAGAGCGCCGCGGTATAGCCGGCGGGACCACCACCGATGATGATCACGTTCTCGACTTTGTTCATCTTGGTGGTGTCGCTGCTCGCGCTGGTCTCGCTCATCTCTCGCACCCGTTCTCGGTCGCTCCGCGGTCCATTACTTTACTTTCTGAAGTGTACTCCCGGCGGCGGCGGGGCGCAATTCGGTGCCGCGCTCGATCGGCAGCCCGTCGGCTTCCCACCTGCGGACAGTGTTGCGCAGTTGGAAGAAGGCGACGACCCCGGGCGGGATCGGCATCCAGAAGGAGACCAGGCGGAAGATCAGGATCGCCGGGAAGACGGTTTCCTCGGGCAGGCCGAAGAGGACGAAGGCGCCGATCATCCCGGCGTCGACCGCGCCCACCCCGGCGGGCGCCAGCGGGAAGAGGTTGGCGACCATGCCGAGGAAGAAGCCCTGGACGACGACGGCGAGCGGCACGTGGATGCCGAGCGCGTGGAAGGAGGCCCACAGCACGCCGATGCTGGTCGCCCAGAACCCCGCCGCGCCGAGCACGGCGAGGCCGCCCCGGCGCGGGTGGGTGAAGAGCCTCAGGGCGAAGCGGAACCCCTCCCCGAGCGTCTCCGGCACCCCCGAGGCCCATTCGACGAAGCTGCGCGTGTGCTCGCCGTGGACGTGCGGCATCAGCTTGCCTTCGACGTCGGCGGGGATGAGCGTGATCAGCGCCCCGAGCGCCAGCATCAGGCCCGCGATCGCGGCCGGGACGACCGTCAGCTCGACCGAGTCCTCGCCGTGCACCACCCCGGTCCGCAGCAGCAGGCCGAAGACGATCAGCGCCAGCGGGTAGAAGGCGTAGTGGAGGCTGACGAAGGCGATCATCCGCCGCGCCACCTCGCGCCGCCGCATCCCGGCTTTGCGCAGCGCCCAATAGGTGAGCGCGACGCCGCCCGCGCCGCCCGCCGAGAAGAGCAGCGTCGCCGCCACCCCGGCCATGTTGATCTGGTAGGTCTCGCCCCAGGTGAGGCGCAGGTCCTCGCCGCCGACCACCGATTTGAAGAGCGCGATGTAGGTCGCGTAGGAGGCGACGGAGAAGGCGATCGCGACGGCGATCCAGATCGGCTCGGCTTCCCCGAGCCTGCCGACCGCGTCCCCCAGGCCGACCAGCTTCGGGAAGAGGAAGTAGATCGCGACCAGCAGGACCAGCACCGCCGCGCCGGTCTGCAGCATGCGCTTGGTGGTGAAGATCGGCAGTTCCGTCAGACCGCCGCCGTTGTTCTCCTCTTCTCGCCGCTCGTCGTCGGGCACTGGCCCCGGGGACGCTACCGCGGCCCGCCGCCGGCGATCCGCTCGAGCCGCTGGACCACGGCGCTGATGCGGCCGACGGCGGGGGCGAAGACGGGGTCGGCGCGGCGCACGGCACCGACCAGGCCGGCGCCGGCGAGCAGGTCGGTGACGTAGTGCTCGCCCAGGTAGACGAGGCCGAAGCCGAGCGTCAGCGCGTAGGCCCAGGCGACGGCGCCCTCCTCGCGGCTCGATGCGGTGAGCGAGATCGCGGCCTGCAGCGAGGTGGCGAAGTGCAGCGAGGGCATCGCCGCCCACGGGTTGCCGCCCAGCGCCCGGTAGAGCGGGTTCCAGTAACGGCCCCAGAGCGGTTCGCCGACCTCGACCATGATCCGGCGCAGCGGCTCCTTCGTGTACCCCTGTTCGGAGGACCACCAGGGCGGCGCCGTCGGCAGCGCCCAGTAGCCGAGCGCGCCGACGTCGAAGACGGCCGCCATCTGGCGCGCGGCGCGGGGGAAGTCCCGCGGGTGGCGGACGAGGATCCAGGCCAGCACCGCGTAGGGCTCGAAGAACCAGAGCCAGTGGGTGATGGTGAGGACGCGGTCGAGCGCGGCGGTGTGGCGGCGGCCCGCGAGCAGGTTCTGCAGGCGCGCGCCGGGGAGGCGGCCGGCGCCGATCAGCGAGTCGAGCTTGATCGGATAGCCGGTGTAGAGGCGGCGGCGGAGGGCCTCGGGATCGTCGTAGGGCATCTCGTGGACGACCGTGAACGCCCACATCTGCATCGTGAAGAGGGCGACGTCGCGTCTGCGCGTGCGCGGCGAGAGGACGGCGACGGCGAGCGGGCCCGCGGCGGCGACGGCGAGGGTGACGGGCCCGGGCACGCGCAGGCGCTTGCGCACCAACGGGAGAGCGATCGCGGCCCCGACGAGCGCCGCCGCCCCCGCCCGAACGGCCGGTCGTACCGCTTTGGCTGGCCGCGAGCGGCTCCTCATCGCGTCGGCGAGTATAAGAACCCGGGTCGGCGCGGGCCGACCGCAGCGCATCCACGCCGCTCGCCGTGATTAGAATGGCCGCGCCTTGACGCCGCACTCGCCTGGCACCGGCCAGATAAACACCCTGATTTGGATCGGCTTCTTCGCCGCCCTGCTCGTCGTGGTCGTGATCAACCTCGGCCTGCTCGGGGCGATCCGCCGCAACCGCGCCCGTCGCGGCCGCGCCGCGGCCGGCTCGCGCCGCTCCGGCGGCTTTCCCTGGAGCGTCGCCGGCGGCTTGTCGGGGTTCGCCGTCCTTCTCTTCGTGCTCGGCATCATCTTCACCTCCAACGCGACCCAGGCGCCGTCGACGACCGCGGCCGGGCTGACCTCATTCAAAGGGGAACCGCTCGAAGGGCCGCTCGTCATCAAGGCGACCGGGCAGCAGTGGATCTGGCGCTACAACTACCCGAACGGCGCCTTCAGCTACTACAAGCTGGTGATCCCGGCCCACACCGAGATCGAGCTGAAACTGACCTCCACCGACGTCATCCACACCTGGAGCGTCCCCGACCTGGCGCCGAAGGCCGACGCGGTCCCCGGCAAGCAGACGAAGATCTACTTCCGCGCCGACGCCGAAGGCGAATTCTGGGGCCAGTCCGCCACCCTCTCCGGCCAGGCCTACGCGCCGATGCGCACCGCGGTCGAAGTCGTGAGCCCGGAACGGTTCGAAGAATTCCTCACCGAACAGCAGAAGGGCATCCGCGCGGGCAACGAAGCGGCGGAGGAAATCGAGAAGGAAAAAGTCGCGGAAACGGAAGCCTTCGAAGGCGGGGAGACCGCTGAAGAAGGCCCCGCGGAAGAAGCCGAACAGCCGGTCGGCGAAGGAAACGAACGGGAAGAAGAATGAACGAGACGCCCCGCCCCGAGATCGCCGTCGACGGCTTCCCGCGCCGCAATCGCTGGGCCTGGATGGACTTCGTCACCAGCGCCGACCACAAGGACGTCGCGAAGATCCTGATGGTCGGTTCCGGCGGCTTCCTCTTTCTCGCCGCGCTGGAGCTCTTCCTGATGCGCCTGCAGCTGGCGATCCCGGAGAACACCTTCATGGAGCCTTACACCTTCAATCGGGTGCTCTCGCTGTTCGGCGCCACCTCGATCTTCTTCTTCGTGCTGCCGCTGATCATGGGGATCTTCCTCTATGTCGCGCCGCTGCAGGTGGGCGCCCGGGGCACGGCGCTGCCGCGCCTCAGCCAGATCGGCGGGGCGCTCTGGGTCGCCGGCGCGGTGGTCCTCTACTCGGGCTTCCTCTGGACCCCGTCGGAGGCCGGCGTCAACCCGCTGCCGCCCCTCTCCGAGCTCGCCTTCCTCAGCAACAACGGGGTCGACGCGTGGCTCACCGCCTGCGGTTTCGCCACCCTCGGCTTCGTCCTCGTCTCCGTCGACCTCGCCACCACGCTGCAGGTCGACCGGGCACCGGGGATGGCCTGGCGGCGCGCCCCGATCTTCGCCTGGGCCGCCAACGTCGGCGCCTGGTTGATGCTCTTCATCGGCCCCGTCCTCCTCGCCGCCTTCACGATGCTGATGGTCGACCGCAACTACGGCGGCACCTTCTTCGCCGACGGCGGCGGCGGCGCGCCGCTCCTCTGGCAGCACTTCACCTGGATCTTCTACTCCGGCGCCTACATGCTGGTGCTGATCTTCGCCTTCGGCGCGATCGCCGAGATCTTCGCCGTCTTCTCCCGCAACGAGCTCGTGAACCGCGGCGCGATGATGGGCTCGCTGGCCGCGATCGCGGTGATCGGCACGCTCGCCTACATGCAGAACATGTACACGGCGCCGATCGGGCTCGGCTGGAAGTACTTCGCGATGCTGATGTCGCTGGCGCTGATCGTGCCTGTCGGCCTCGTCTTCTACAACCTGATCGCGACGCTGCAGGGCGGCGCGCTGCGGATGCGCGCGCCGGTGCTCTACTCGGTCGGCGCGCTGGTGATGCTCTCGCTGGGCCTCGCCGCCGAGATGCAGCAGTCGCTGGTCGGCGCCGCCTTCTACCTCAAAGGCACGACCGCGTCGACCGCGGCGACCAGCTTCGCGCTGATCGGCGGCGGCGTCTTCGGCGGCTTCGCCGCCCTCCACTACTGGTTCCCGAAGATCACCGGGCGGGCGCTGGGCGAGCAGCTCGGGCGGCTGTCCTTCTGG